>DAOVJK010000009.1 GCA_030673265.1 Pseudomonadota bacterium
AAGGGTACCGGTTTGCTCACTATCATATACAGCCACAGGGGTTTCAAGCAACTCAGTGTAAAAGCTCGCTTGAGCATTTGCGACCGACTCTCCCCACGAATTTATAGCAGCAACACGGTAAGTGTATGTCCCAGACGGCAAGGCACCTGGAGCAGCACCGAATGTAAGATTTCCAGGGATATCGGTAGCATGGCCCAGACCATCAAGGTTAGACGCTCTTTCACTCGTAAGTCTTGCCAGTAGAGTTGATACCCCCAGAGAATCACTTACCTCTGCATCTGTCTCAATATAGATCTCTCCGCTCCCGATAAGAGTATCTGCGACAGGGGAAGGACTTGCCCCGGCCTGACGATAGATATAGGCCAGATATCTGCCGTCATCCCACGCCACACGACTTTCTGACTTCTCGTACCGGCCCTTTATGGTAGCATCTTCTGTCATCGCCACATATGGATCCGCAGGAGCGGCAGCAAAATCCCCATCAGCATCATTCAACAGATAACCATCTACGTCCCTTTCAATTATGAGATAGACAGTTAATCCGGTATTTGACCAGTTAAGAGCTACTATTTTCGCATTTGCCATATCGTCCTACCAGGTTACGATTATTAGACCAGATCCACCGTTGCCGCCCCAAGTTTGAGCGCTAACACCACCACCACCGCCGCCAGCAGCAGAGGCGCTATCAGCGCTAAGCCCTCCCTGGGCAACAGAGCCGCCAGCAGCGCCAGGACCAAGATGTGATGCACCACCGCCGCCGCCAGAGTTTCCACTTCCTCCAGAGAACCATAAAGTTGACCCACCGTTTGAAGAACTGACATCTCCACCTCCAAATACAGGGGCATATTCACCCCGACCACCACTGCCTGTTTCGATCATACCATTTATGGCTACACCACCACTCATGCCAGAGGCGCTAGCATATCCTCCATATCCACCTGGCCCACCTGAGCCATACATAACAAGGCGTTCTACTGTAGAATTTTCCCCATTACCGCCGGTCGTAGAATACGCATTATTACTGAGGCCACCGCTACCAACATACAAATCAAGCTCTTCCCCTCCTGTTACTGCGAGAGGAGCGTTCCATATAACCGTACCGGCAGCACCACCGCCACCAGCTTTTATAGAATAGCCTGCACCACCAGCACCACCGCCACCAACAAGTGTAAAATACATTCTCACAACACCGGCAGGAACAATCAGGACATGGGCTCCAGCGGTATCGTAAACTGTCATACCGGTAGCTCCACTCTCAGCTGCTACCGTATGGCTGTGCAAAAGATCGGCATTTCCACCATTTACGAGGGCAGCGATAGAGTCTGCACTTGTCCCGCCCATCAAATGTCGCTTCAGGATTGCGCCAGCAATAATCTTCGCGTTTGTCACGCTTCCGTCCGGATGATCGATGGTTGTAGCATTAATATGGGAAGCCAGACCAGTTGCATAATTGATTACAGCCTGGTTAGACGTAATCGTTACCCATGCCGCGCCAGTATCATATTGCAATTCAGCGGCAACGGAGGCAACCGTAAGAATATAAACCCGTCCCTTGAAACCAGCGGCAGGCCTTGAGGAAACAGGACCAACACCAAAGGTGTGTTCTCCGGTCAGAGCATGCTCAATGGCAGCAAACTCAATTAACTTGGCGGTGATAATCCGTATGGCATCGTCACCAAGACTTAATAGAGAATTTCCTGCAGGAGTTGTCGGGTCAAGATCGCCTAGTCCACCAGTCGTCACATTATCACCAATTTAGTGTGAAGCATTTCTTTGAGGAGCTTGGCCGCCGCGCCGTGCTCTATAATCGGCCTCTTCCAAAGATGACTTGGCTATTTCATAACCGGCGAGCCAGGTCTTTATCCTCGGATCATCATTAGCGAGATATGTTGAGGCCTTAATAAGAGTCGCATGTAGTAAGGCCTCCTCTGCATTGGTCAGCCACCAGTTGGTGCTGATGTCGGTAGTGAATGGTAGCTCTTTTCTATAAAAGGTGTATTCGAGAAGATATGCAGCATCGGCAGGAGCATCGAAAAGAAATGATCTTCCGCTTAAAGCGGTTATGCCCGTGTCCGGCAAACTTGCATCGGTTGTTTCCGCAATATTGATCCTTGCATATGTTTTTGGCATTCGTGCGTCAGTGTATGGCAGTCCATTATCTACAAAGTATTGCCATTCTTTTTTATTGAGAGGCGGGTGCTTAACGTGGCTATCGTCGGCAGATAAAAGCCGCGCTGACACCATCTCAATAAACCGATCGGGTTCAAGAAAGGACTGGGTATCCTGGGCAATGGCAATATTTTGAACTGTCTGCATTGGTTCAAGACGCAGATCATTCTCAAGAAACTCCTGCCCATATCTGATCAATGACGGGATAATATGACTAAGATTGTCTTTATTCAACCAGTCGCCGACAACTTCCTTAAACTCAAGATATTTCATTTGATTATTCTACCCCGAATTGGTCGATAAGTTGTATAACCTGGGTCTTGGCCGTTTCTAGACCAACATTGTGGTGCAACTTTTTACCGGCAAATTTCTCGAAAGCAAAGGCCTTGACCGCTTCAACGTCACCCATTTGAGAAACAGTGTCTTTCAACTCCTGGATGTTATCCGCTTCAGCGTCATCGTCCTTCTTCTCATTGTCTGCCTTAGTTTCAAGGGCCACAGAATTAACCCCACCATCAGATACAGGCACGATCTTAGATATTTCACCAAGCTCGTACTGGTCCGGATGCTTCAGGAGCATAACAGCCCGGCCATCTTCAACCATGATGGTCTCGCCTTTCTTCCAGGTCAGGCCGGTTTTATACAGGCCATCAGTGTAAGAGTCACGCTTGCCGATGTACTTGACAGGCATCCGGCCAACTTCCTTGGTCACCACCTTGTCAGCAATTTCCATCTCTGGAATTGTCGCCATAGAGGTAATGATCGACTTCAGAATGTGGCTTTTTGCCTGTTGCTCAACAGACAACTCATCGTAGGCAACCAGTAAAGGATGTGTCTTGAGGTCAACGCTCTTGTCCTCTGCAAATACCCAGTCATTAGCCAACATCTCAGCTACCCACTGGTTATGACCTTCCTCGACGGTAAGCTCTGGGTTTTTGAGATATCTTTCTACCGTGACAAGGACAATGGCCTGAAGATCTTCACCAGCCTCTTCCCATGAGAGGTGATAATCATCTCCCAATAGCCGCCCATATGCGGCATAAGCCTCATATGCAACCCTGGCAATCTCTTTTTTTCGTTGGACACTTACAGACATAATAAATTCCCTCCTTGAAACCGGGCCACCCAATGGTAGGCCCGGCTGCAGGATTTACGGTTTATAGTAGCTGCCGATTAAGGCTGGCCAGTCAGTTCACCATTAACCACGAAGTCTACAACACTGGCCTCGTCGGCCAAAGCTCCCTCATGGGTCCAGATGATATAGGCATCCTTTGGAAGGACTACCGGGGGGTTGGCCACCACCTTACGCAGAACGGCAGCAGCAGTCAAAACGGTAGCTGTTGCGAAAAAATAATCATCGTCCTGGGGCACATTAGCGTCGTCGACACCATCGACATATTCAAAACCGATCTTACAGGCTGAGGCAGCCTTGAAAACATCAGAGATGATTAAATGCCAGTCTTCCAGGGTCATACCAGCAGGGAGGACACCGATCTGGACCTTGTCGGCAATTGCCAATGCAGTATCGTCGTCGCTATCCACAACTACACCTGACGCATTAAGCGTCATGTTGTGCTTAAACGAAGAGAGGTTCCCGTAAGGGGCACCGCCGAATCGTCGAGCGGTGTTAATTTTGTTCTTTTTAATTGTGCTCATAACAGTTAACTCCTTCAAAATTAGCCGGGTTTTACCCCGGCCTTTTAGGTTTTAGCCACGCGATCGCTTGATTATACGCCAGCGATCTTAACAGCGGTGTCGATACACATTACACCGTAGTCAGTGTACTCCTCCTGCGGGCCGTGGTCCACAAGGAAGCGGGTTTTGCTCTTGCCGCCGATCATACCGATCAGGACTTCGAGCTTGTCGCCATGATCCAACTCTTTCTCGGACCAGAAAAACGGGTTACCGCTCTTGGAGTGCTTGCCATAGGCCTCAGCGAGAGCCTGTCCACCCAGAAGGATGGCACGGTCGACGGCGTAGCCGGTACCGAAGGCAGCCGGGACAAGATCCGTGGTGGTCTCGGTCTCGGTCGTATTAGCAGCACACCAGTTGATGGCATCGCCAGCGAAGAAGCGGATAGCCTTAGGCATCTTAATGATCAAGATACCGTTCCACAAACCAGCCTCACCCATGAACAGCGGGTTATTCTTCGCCATGCTAGCCCGGGCCATGGCGTTAGCCTGGAAGGTCCGGAAGTTGGTGGACTGAACCAGGGAGGTGTACTGCTCGCTGGAGACCATCAAAACACGCATAGGCGCATCATTGGACATCTGGTCGCCCTCGAACTTAACCGGAGGAGGAGGGAGGGGCATACCGTCAAGCTTGGTACGCAGAGCATCGACAAGATCGATGTTCATAACATCAGTGGTGGCGATGGTGATTTCATTACCGCCAGCCTTGATACCCTCAATCCCGGTACCGGTACTCATAAAGTGCCGGTTCTTGGTGGGCGCCTTAACCGTATTGACAACGATCTCAGTGAAATCGCTATCAGCGGCAAGCGGCACAGCCCACTCGATGTCATCGGCGAAGCCTCGCGCGCCGGCCATATGAGTCAGACACAGCTGGTCCTCAAGCCGAGTCATGTAATTGTGACCCTGGGCCCGGGCCAAGCCGCGAAGCTCATGCGGGGTCCGTTGCTGGGTCATCTTGCCACCGGCAGAGATCGGGAAACGAGACTGGTTAATCCGCAGGGAGTCCTGGGAAAAGCTCATTTCCTTACCTTTACCCTCGGCAACTCGCTCACCCATGATCGGCTTACCGCTCATAGGATTGATGAGATCAAAGGTTACTTCGTCACCAGCCATCTTGGTAAGGTCCATACAGCGGACAACCGGCATATCGTTTGGAGACTGAAAACGAAGCTTGCCTTCAGCGTCACTTTGCTGAGGAAGTTTGCCGGTAAGGCGGTTAAGAACTGTAGGCCGCTGCATATTCATTGCAAAGAGGCCCGCTGACTGAATCTGTACGGCTTGAGGTGAGCCGTAAGGTACGGTAGTCTGTCCCATTTTATTTACACTCCAAAGTTATAGCCTTTCCCGTTATCGGGCGGCTGTGGTTTAAATTACAAAGCGTTGGACATCATTTTTTCAATTTGCGCGATATCTTTCCCCGCAAATTTACCAACCAAGGCTTGGCCACTCATTGCTTTCATGGCGTCACCCTCATCGTGGTGTACGGCAGACCCGGCAGCGTCAGACAAACTTGCTGGCGGCTCGGCCTCGGTCCCCTTGAGCTTTTCAGCGGCAGCTTTCTTGGCGATTTCAGCAGCGGCCTTCTTTGCTGCCTCATCACCTTCCGTGCCTGCCGGGTATTTCTCAGGGTTTGCATCTTTGAACGTCTGAAACAATTCAACGACCTCACTTGTACTGCCAGTTTTAGTCACCTCCATGTAGCTCTTCTGGAGGAAAGAAGGTTGCTTCTCAATCCATCCATTCAAATCCCCGCTCTCAATAATAGCTTCAAAGTCGGGGTGAGCATCCAAGACACCATTGAAGTGTGCAAGGTTGGCAGTCTCGGCAGAGCTGGCCTCAATCGGCTCGACCTTAGCGGTCAAACTGTTGATAGTTTCCTGCATCTCTGCAAGTTTGCCGCCTACCTCCGTGCCAACCAGAGCCATTACAGCTTCATGGATCTCGCCGTAATCCTCTTTAAAGTCAGCAAGAATTTTATCCTGCGCCTCACTGGTCCCGGCTTCAGCATCGATTTCCTTTGCCTTTTCCAGGTCAGTCTTCAATGTTTCCATGGCCGTGGCGTTCTCAGTGGCAAGCTTCTCCCACTTCGCAGCAGCTTCGCCGTTGTCCTTAGCCAGTTGCCGGCTTTTCTCCAACTCAGCGAAAGGAATGGTCGACTTCCCATCCTTTGCGATGATAACCGGTTCCTCGCCAGCAGCAGCTTTCTTCGCTGCCTCGGCAGCAGCCTTCTTGGTAGCATCATCATCGGCAGCAGGTTCTTCCTTTTTGCCAGAAGCAAGGTCTTTGATGGATTGAGCGTCGGCCGCATCGCTCTTTTCCAGATCAGCAGCTTTTTCAGCTTCAGTTCTGGTATCGGCCTCTTGTTCCACCGTCTCAAACTTTCCAGCCAGGAAGTTCTGCATTTGCTCATCAGTCTGAGCATCGAACTCCGCAGGGTGATCCAGGAAATACAGGTCGTTCTTTACTAAATGTTTCATTTGTTCGGTCTCCATGACAGGTTGCCCTGCCCCACTTATCGCCGTGGCGCGGTATAGAGGGTTTATCAAAAAGGCGATGTATTAATTATCACCAAGGTTAATCCAGGTCAGAGTCACAGTACCGTTCACGGTAATGGTGTCGTCGCCGGTTGAATCAGCATCAGGGGCCGCAAAGTTCAGGAAAGCATTGATCGCAGTCGCCGTCCCGTCATGCAGCGCCTTCTCTGTAACTGTGGACTTACCAGCCATTGCCCCGGCACTTGCGGTCAAGGTGCAGGCTGTTGATGGTATTAAGTCGGCCTCAGTAGTGAGAAGCGTGGCGTTATCGGTTGCAGTGGTAACTGTACCAACAGAGGCAATCAATGAGGCATCGGCAGCCAACCCAGTAGCATCAGACACAATCGCCAGGCTGCTTGTACTACCAATATGATCGATGAGTCCTGCGGGGAGATCAAGCAGCTGGAGTGATCCGTGAGTCCCGGCAGCCCCGGCATCGGTCATCACGACATCAACATCGGTCAGAGTAAAGACTGTTTGATGCAGACCGCCTCCAATATTCGAATCGGCGACTGTAACACCGGCAGTGACGGACGCACCAGGCACATCACCGGCACCATCATCAGATACCCCAGACAAACCGAGCATGACATCCTTGAAGTCAGGACCGGCCACCACTTCCCAAGCCACAGTATCATTCTGGAATGAAAGGATAGCTGAATCCTCGACTATGACATACTGGTTAGCGACACATTGAACAGTGTTGCCGTTTCCAATGACTGCAGGTGCGATACCAAGCGATTTAACTAAATACATTTTCCTACCTCCCGTTTCACATTGTTAAACATCGTTACACGGCCATGGTCGCAGATGCCACAGCATCAGTACCGGTAATAGCCGTAAGATCCACCCGAATAAACATCCATGGGTAATCGATTCCCAGGATATCAGAATCAACATCAGCGTCATTCAACGCGATTGTCCCAATTGTATGCCAATTCTCTCCATCGTTGGAGCCGTACACTGGGACGGTAGCAGTTACGGCACCGGTCCCACTTACCACGGCCTGGACCATGGCCTTGCCAACATTGCTCCATTGTCCGGAAAAGATCTCGCCGGTAACGGTTGCAGCGGCTTCCTTTGCAAAAAATGAAAAGGCTCTTGGCTTGTTCATTATAAAAGTTCTCCTTGGTCAATAGGTTGCGGTGCTAGTTGCGGCTCTGGTTGCGGTGCCGGTTGCGGTGCCGGTTCAGGAGCCAACCCAGCAGCGGCCGATTCTATCAGACTGTCAGCTACGTCAATACCTTCCTGGTTGATCGTAATGGCTCCGCTTGCTTCCATGGCGGTGATAACGGTCTCAACACCAACTTTAATGGCCTGAGCGTTGTCCAGCTTCGCCTTACCCTTGGCCGCTTGCAGCTTGATGTCGGTGCCAGCAGCCTTCAGGGCTTCCGAGACAGCTTCTTCTATTGCTGCGGCTACCTCTTCTGGTGTCGAACTGACTGAAGCATCTTTGATGGCCTTGATGATCTCCTCTCGATCGGGGATATCCATAAGGGCCAGGAGGTGGGGAGTAACGACCGCCTGGAACTCTGGCGGCATGCTCTTGACCGTCTCACTCAAAGCGGCAAGCTGTTGCGCTCTGAAGGAAGGCGTTGAGGCCACGTTACTGAGAGTTACCTTAAGCTTTGTCCGCTGGATGTCGTTGTTCAAGATATCCTGCCCGGTCTCTTCATCCCTGCCAGGTTCATTGAGAACGATGGTTCTGTCTTCCCTGATCGCTTCACCAGAGATAAACACCTCCTGCCGGTCTTTACCCATGTCCTCGATGATCATGCTCAGGAGAAGGTCGCCGACCAGGGCCCGGCCAGTTTTAAAGTTGTCGTGCATATCGGCAAGTGACTGTGTGGACTGTTCGACGAGCCCGGCATGAGCAACGCCAGAGACCGTGCCTTCCTTCTCGCCTTTGAAGCTTGGAGTTATCCCGGCTGTCCTTTCAATTCCTTCCCGGGCCTCAACGAGACGGCCTGCTTGTTGCGCATTAAGGGCGAAGTCCCGCTCGATCCTGAACTCGGCACCCTTCTTCCTCATATGTTTCTCATCAAGGATGATGTCGCAATCAGGCCGAGCCACCTCATTCTGAAACTTATGGTCATCCATCTTCACGGCGCCATGTGTCCGAATTGTCCGGACAGAGGCTAATCCCCAGTGCTGCCTGGAGATTCGTGCGTTCACTTCGTCTTGCAAGAACATCATGCCGCGAATCAATCCATATGGCGATCTAGTTCGGTCTTCAAGCTTGCCCCAGAAAGGAACATATGGGAAACGGTTGTGAGCATATGGAGTCGGCCCGTCATATAGCTGATGGGGGCCGAGATACCAAGCCCGCCTCATCCTGGTCACGATCGTGCTTATCGGTTTGATCAAGCCAGCAGCAACAACCTCAACGTGCATCTCGTTATTCGTGTCGTATTCCACAACCCGTCCGTCTGGTGTCTTCAGGATGTAAGCCCGTTCCCAGACACGATACCAAACCTCAAACAGGCAGACACGACGGTTACTGATGTCACGCCACTCCTGTTCTTCAATAGACCAACCTCTTTCCTGCATTTGAGCCATGGCCAGGCCCGTCTGCTCGCCACCATCCAATGCCAACCCGGCCACATCCACGCCAAACCAACCAGAACTAGCCGCCTCGATGAGGTCAGCATGCTGAGGGAATAGAAGCTTTGCTATGTCGCGATCGGTCCACTTTCTCCTAAGGAGATATCTTGCATCAGATAGATCGGTTTCCCGTGCAAGCCAGTCGTACCAGATCTCATTTCGATGTATTTCTTTACAGCGATATGGGAATTTAAAGGGATCAGACTCTTTACTGACTTCGACCCACCCGAGACCGACACCGATTTCGCTTTTAAATGCAGCACTACAGGCCTGGTCAGCCTTTGATTGCTTTTCTGCCAGGTTAACTTTGCGATTCAGAGCCAGAGCCACATCGTCTCCGGACTTGTCCGAATCTGGTATAACCTTCCAATCAGCCCTCGTCTTCACCTCAAGGCCAAGAACTGAATCAATGGCTTGCCCGATAAGCGGCTCGATGGCAGGAGGCATGCCCACGCTTGCCTGTTTTTGCAGGATCTCAGCGTCTAACTGGTTACCGTCGTAGTAATCCATCTCACGGTCTGCCCTCGACCTCCATGCCGGTTGTTCGGCAATTTCATCGAGAAACCTTGTGAAGGTAAAGAGATCTATCCCTGGACCTTCCTTCACTGACTCCTGTGACATAGATCGGTTATACATTAAATCATCTCCAGTCGGCTGAGGCCCTTGGCCCAGAGCTAGGTGGCGGTGGTGTTAAGTCATTCGTAAGCAGTGGGGCAACCAGGTTTATGTATCGGAAATTGTCTGCACCGTGGCAGTATTCATCGTGGAGCGGCCCCATCGGTTCCTGCGTCGTTTGGTGCAGCCGCCGTTTGTATCTCCGGAGGCACTCAAGGAGCCGTGCACACTTCACCTCATCTATATAAAACTTGCTGAAGTTAAGACGGGCCGCCTTTATGCCATCCTCAAGACCTATATTCGGAATGGCGGGGTCGACGGTATCTCCCGGGGCAACATCTCGCTTAAGAGCGATAAGGATTTCCTCTGTACTTTGGCCGGTTTTAAAGTCCTTGTGGAATCCATCATGCGGCAACCAATCTTGGCCCCAGTTATAAGGCCGCTTCTCAAGCTCTTTGACATACCAGGCCAATGTTTTATGGCTGTCTTCGATGTAATCAATAATCCTAATCTCAGCAGGGCCCTTCTGGACCATGGAGATAGTCATCGAGTCATTCCAGCCAAGATCCCAGATCGTGTGGACCTTCAACATAGGATCATACGGGACTGGCCTTATCTGGCCGCCAAGAATAGCGGTTTCGATCTCTCCTGCGAAAATAGCTCCTGCCGCCGACTTGCGGCACTTCCCTTCCCAGATATTGTCGTAGTCGTCACGGTTGGTCTTAAAGCAATGCTGCCGCTCCATCTCAAGAACATCAGGGAACCAGCGGTTATCCATGTAGTTGATCTGAACAACTTTGCTATCAGGAGGGGTGCTCACGACAAACCGGACATATGTATCGTCAGTGTCAAGCTCAGGGTTCATGGTCACCCAGATCTCAGATCCAGGTTTCCGGATGGTGGGAATAAGAATCTCCCAGCTTTTCTTTTTGACTGTCTGGCCTTCTTCAACCCAGACGATATCCATACCTTCATATGACTTAATGGACTCGGTTGTCAGCACACCGAGACCGGCGAAAACGAACTCAGTACCGTTTCTGCCCCGAATGGTGTTATCCAGGACTTCGTAGAACGATCCAAGGCCCATTGCCTCTATCTGATCACTGAGGAGCTTATGTACGGACTCTTTAATCGACTTCTGGACCTCTCTGGCGCACAATATCCTGAGTTTCTTCTTCCTGCCCATGATTAAAAGGGCCTTTGCGTAACTCCACGACTTCGCGCTTCCTCTTCCACCGTGCGATACTTTGTATCGATATTTGAGGAAAATGAAGTCGAGTTTGTCCGGAAACTCTATTTTGGCCAAGTTCATTTTACTTGCCATGTCTAAACACCACTTCAAACCCATCAGGCTCTTCGTCAGCAGGGTTAAAGGTTTTATTTATACCAAAGGCTTCACGCTCCAAGGCGATAGCATCCTTCAGGGCGGCCACCAACTCCTTGATCATCTTGACCAGGACAGGCAGGCTGCTAACCTTATCAATGACTTTGGCCGCGCCGGCATCATCTCCCTTCTTTAAAAGCTTGATGATCTTCTCCATCGTCGCATCGTTGTCGATCAAATCTTCAATCCGCTTCTGCAGCTTGCTGATCAATGTCCTGATATTGCTAATGTCTGTACGATGGTCCATGATGACATCAGCTTCAACTTGGGCGGCTACCTCGATGACTTTCTTTTCCGTGAGACGCACATTCTCAAGCACTTGTTTGCGCACCTGAGCTTTGCGCACCTTGTCAGCTGCCTTGGCTTTGATCCTCCTGGAAGGGTCACGCTTAACCCCTAAACCCTTGAAATGTTTACGAATAGTGCTTTCACCACATCCATACTCTGTAGCTAATACTCGTAACGATTTGGGGCTATGAATGAACTCAGGTTCCATCTTAACCCAATCGATTCCGTCAGTTTGCGCACCACTGTTTTGCGCACCAGTCTCTTTGCCCATTAGAATGGTACCCCAAACGTCAAAAGCCCAGCCGCTATGATAAGCGCTTGGGCTATGGTGATTGCTTTGATGTCGTCTGGCTTGTGGTCCATAGATGAAGCCTCCACAGCCGAGCGTATCAAAATAGTTAATAGGTGTAAAGTTATTTTATAGTGGTGTTAATAAAGTTAATAGCCCTTTTGTAAACTAATTTTATAATTTATGAAGGGGGCGGCTCTGCCGCAATAAAAAAGCCCGCACCCTCCGGAAGGAAGGTGCAGGCTCACTACTTGGTGGTGTCCGGATGATTAGTTTCGGTAGGGGTTCATTCGACCACCGACAGACAGCCCCCGCATCCCAAGGCTTGGTCACGAACAGGATAGCAGGAGAGGCCCAAGCCTTGGCCGCATCACCGGTAACGTCATGCAAAACCCTCTCTTGCCCTGTTGTTAATTAACTATCGCTTACGACTATCCCATGCGCTGGCTTATCGAAATAAAACCTCAGGTCGCAGCCTTCGCGAGTTTCGCCGTTGCAAACCTGGCTCCTGTTGAAACATTTCTCATATCCGCATGGTAGCGTAGCCTCTTTATCCAGCCACTTTTGCCTTTCCAGTAAACGATAGCCTATCATCCACGACGAAGCAATGCACACTGGTTGGCAGGCCACCTCTTCCTCTGAAAATTTCTTGTATATACCAATACACAATATGGCTGCCTCCCGGCTTAACTCGTCAATGGTTTTATCTGGTGGAGACGGGTCAACGTCTGCCAAGGCGCAACCGTTGCCATTTCGTTTTGGGTCGCACCCTACGCACCCATGATTTTTACAGTCCCTTGCGTAATCACACATGATGCCCTCCACTATGACTTCGGTTTGATCTCGTACTGCCTGAAATCTTCGGAGCCGGTTTCAATATGCTCAAGATTTCCGACTCTGTTCGTTTTAAACATACCCTTTGGAAGAAATACCCTTGGGAACTGGTCATGCCATTCCCCGTAATCGGTGAAACCCTGCCCGTCTGCAAAGTGTCCTGGAGCACACGCGCTACATAATTCTTTCCCTTTTAATTGCTCCATGCCATTCCAATCGTATATATCTGGCAGATACCTGGTCATGGGAGCAAGCGCCGTATTCTCGCAGCAGCCGCAGCACTCACACTGGAATAAGCTCATATCAACCACCATCCCCTACGGCTCTGTCAGCCACCTTGATAACTACTTCCCGAAAAGTCTTGTCATCCTTAAACACCTTTCTTGCCTGGGCGGCCTGAATGGCTTTCATCATTATGGCCGGTATTTGCGTGAGGGGGGCTTCCTCTATTGCTTTTACAATCTCCTCGTATTCCATCACTCCACCTTCTCCAGCCGAGAGGCCCCGCACGTTAATGCGAAAAACGCTTCCTCTCCGTCCTCACGCTTGGCAAACACTCGGCACTTCTCAACCTTTGTTATTTCGAGTTCGTCACCGAGCTTGGCAAAGCCAGGTGCGCCCATGCCGACCACCTTAACCTTATCGCCTGTTTGAATTTTGTCAAAATCTATCATGCTGACCTCCTTGGAAAGAATTAGGTGCTAAATAATTAGGCTATTAACAACAGCTGTTCATATCTCTAAGGACAGCCATCATCCTTGCAATACTCCTCTCGCCGGCATCAATCTTTGCCTGCATGCCTGGATGTAAAGTGAGATGGTCAGCCGTTTTATCACAGCAATTATCCAGCAACACCTGGTAGCCAAAAACTACACGCATCAAACCAGGGGAAAGCTCTTTACATTTTTCATAAAATTTGCGGAGATATACTTCCTCGTCCTCGTTATAGTCGTTCCCGTCGATGTTCGGCAAACAATGCCAACGACGATCAACAGTTTCCTCAAATAATCTTGCCAGATCAAAAGAGCGGTCTATCTCTTTCGGTGATGCTATCGCCATTCTAAGTCCCATGGTACCCCTCCAGGTTTAATTGCCCCATCTTTTCAAAATTTCATCTGCCTTCATCGGCGGTTTTACCCTGAACAACCGATAATGAACCTTATTGTAGTTCAAAGTGGTCATCTTTACTAAATCGGTAATCAGCAGGCCATTGTCAGTAATTACCTTAACTCGTCGATCACCACCTCTGGGAAGCCTCTTGATGTTGAACATCTTAAGATCATTCAAAACCGTGATTTGACTCAAACCAGTGAGACAGTCGATCTTGTGAGTAGACTCCATATCGAAATAAAGGAGAGCCAGCACCCCAGCCCACTTCGCTGTCACATCCTCTCTCTTGACATCTTTCCATCCAAGCTCTTCCAGGATCATGGACCTTAAATCAATGAAGGCCTCTCTCTTGTGATTTCCCCTAGCCACGACACCCTCCTTCTCACACTTTTACCCAAATAACAGCCCCTTGCGGGTGATCATATGGTATAGGCGCGTCATATGACTTCACCTGTCCCAGAGGCCAAGCTATGTTGTATTTCAATAGCTCTGGGAAAGCAGCATAGTCAATGCCATGCAGAACTTTAAATGATTCGGGCTCTATCAATTCCACTGAAGGATAAAGCCACGCCTCCCCGACGATTAAACCTGAGCCCTTCCGGATCAAACCGATCTGACCTTGCATCTTGGTATGGCGACTACGCATTTCAAGAAGTTTATCCCTGGCGAGAATCTTATCTATCCATGGCTCACCTATTATCAAGGCCCTGCTATACTGCATCGTCACCACCCCCTAATCAAAGCAGCGATAGTAAATATCCCGCCAATAACCAGGTTCAGCCTCATGCGCCAAAAAGCATGCTTTCCCTGGTCCCCGGCAATAAGCCACCTTCTGTCCGAGTATCCGTCCATCATCCACATCAGAGCGTTTAACAATGTAACGGAAGCCCCGAAGACGACAAAAAGTAGAAAATAATCAAGATTGCGACAATCAACGGTCATGGCTTCACCTCACCAGGTATCTCCATATGCTCTTCACCGTCTAGGAGATGGCCAGAGTTCTTGGTCCCAACCCTGCCCATATATAAACCTTGATAGTCAGCAGCCCGGCCCTCTTCTCCAGGAATAATCTTAACGAATTGGTCAGACTGGTCTTGGTCAGCTTTCCATAGAGGGTGAAACTCACCTACCCACTCCCCCCATTGCTTGAACATGAAAGGGGTTCCGGATGCCTTGCACTGGTCTCTTAAAAACCTGACCCAATTCGGATGCGCTGGCCTTGCACCAGGCCCTGACTCACCACCAACAATTACCCAATCGATCTTATTAATAAAATTATTCCAGTGTTTTTTTATTGTAAAATCGACCTGCCCAACCATCGGCTCAACAGAGACAAACCTCTTGACCGCAGGGATTCCACACAAGATCGGGATCCGCTTATCGGCCATCTCCTGATTCTCAGCGGTAACCCCAAGCCAGACATTAGGCAGCGGCCAGTCACTCGGGAGCCGGTCCTTGATATTCTCCGGTCGCTTGGTAAGCAGCAGGTATGTAAGGTGTGGAGTCTTCCGGATAATATCCCAGGCATCGTCCCGCCAGGCATCGGCCTCTTCAATGAAAAAATCAGACCACGAACAGACAAATACTCTGGCCGGGCCATTCCATTTAATCGGGGAGTTAAAGGTTTTGGCCTTGGACTTGATAACGACCGAAGGCTCCTGGCCGTGTCGCTTCTTGTCTCTGAACATATAGCAATTAGCACAACCGGGAGACACCTTGTGGCAGCCTTGCCACGGATTCCAGGTATTATCGGCCCACGCTATTTTTGTGTCTTCAGCCACAGGTTCCTCCTTCGCCCTTGCGCAGTCGCTTTACTTCAGCCAGTAATTCTTGATATGCCCCTGACTCCGTTATACAAGTGCAGGGGTGTTTCCCGTCGACCCGGTTATGCTTCCACCCGTAATCGTCAGGAGAACACTCGTCACAGATATTTTGTTCAAGCTCCGCTACCTTGTCCTTAAGCTCTTGGATTTCTTTGTCCTGAGATAGATCGGGGATATAACGAGAATATCTAAAATCATATTCATCACAACCACACCTGTTTTCGTCATCATCAATTATCGGACCAATAACGGTTTTACAGGTATGACAAATCCAAATTCCACCATCTTTCTGACCTGCCGTAGTTTCTGGTTTTGGCGTAGGACGCTTTTCGTCCAAGCAATACAGCTGCAAAAATTCATCCACAGCTTTAATGTCCCCGCCATAGAACCTGGTGGCCATCTCGACCAGGTGTTTGTCCATTTCACCAAGACACCACCTCTGGTCTTGTCGCACCCTACAACCGCCAGCAATTCTTCCCAATATTCCGGAATGGTCGATTCTCATACCAGTGTGCTTATCTGCCAAACACTCGGCAGGCACCGAAGGCAGACCGGTCTCAATCGCCTGCATGCACTCCTCGCAGCCTTCCTTCAAAAAGAAGTGACCACATTTTCTATGTTTAGCCATTTCAATCCCCTCCAGGATTTTTTTATTAGAAACCCCTTGCTTCTATGCGAGACCGCTTCTCCATTCTCATGCGAAGCTTACGAGCCTTTGCTTCAGGCGATCGCCTTTTCGGCAGGCCCGGGCGAGGCAAGGTCAGCATGAACCGGGGAGAGCCAACATAATCGCTTTTCCCGAAATCAGAGGTTAATTCCTCCAGGCCCCAGCGCTTCTCCTTTCTCTTAAGCTTGCCGCCGTTCATCATTGCGGCCATAGCCATTGTCATCATCACTCTGAATCTTGATTGTGTTGAAGCCATGCGACACCTTCCTTTTTTTAGCTGGCCTGCCCGTGCGGGTTCAACCGCCTTATTGCATCCTCAGCTAGTTTAATTGCGATCGTCAGATCCTGCAGAAGGGCGAAGTCGTTTATCTCGACCTCCATAACAAGGTGATCCTCATCAGCAGGGGTAAACTCATTGGCACAGATATAAAGCCGATGAAGCTGGCTATCGTCGGACGATAGCATGAAATCGACATTATCTGTCACCATGTGGTGCGGTTGCTGTACCTTGGTAAGATCTCTACCCCGGCATGCCAGATAGTAAACCCCCAACGCATCCTCTCGCCCGAACCGCTCTGATATCTCCTGCAGCGACATCCCCTCATAAGATCGTTGAGGAGGAATCATCACCGTCGATTGATATACATAGGCCGGGAGAGAGAACGCATTTCGGTTTACACCGATTGTCAATTTTTTACCCAGCATCGACCGGTTTGGTCTCCGGAACCAAGGTAAAATCCATGTAATACTCTTCGCCCGGCTCAAAAAAAGCCGCCGCCGACGCGTTCTCGATCAACATATTAACGCTTGCCGCAGGAGTAGCGTCCGAGAACACCTTGTTTTCATGGTCTGGATCTGCACTGTAGACCGCGCCCATGTTAATCTGCCCTTTGTTGTTGCTATGGCAGACCATCTTGCCCCTTACTTTTTCCATTATTTGCTCCTTTACTGGTTGGCCGGTATTGGCCTGTGCTGCTTATGATTTAAAATCCTCGACTGACTTCAACTCCACGGCAGCACGACTCACCCGCTCCTGCTCCTGCAACCGCAGATGAACGTGTTGCATGGTATTGTCAACTTCTGCCAAGGTCATGCCCCTACTCGCACAAAGAGCCATGATGTCATATGAGGTCTTAAGCTCCTTATCATTCATTGAAACCCGATTGTTACCATCCTCAAAGGCTTCAGCCGGTGAGTAAGAAATATAGCCATCCCTGTAAAGGACCAGGTAACCGCCCCTCTCAGGTTTGTGCTTTTCAAACCAGTCGTCAGTAACCATCCACCGGCCGCCACCGTTTTCACCAAAGACAAGGAAACGCTTGTCATCAGCATCCCTGACAATCGCGGTTATTTTCCCGCCCTTAAACTCTTTGTGGCTCTTGAAAAGATTGAGAAACTCAAGATCACCCCCCTGCTCCCTAGCGCCATCCAATACCTGTGTCATAATACCCTCCTGCTATTTTTCCCCGTTATTAGGGCAACCAAAGATTACGAGAATTTTCTCTCCCAAAGTCCATCCCAATCCAACCACGTTTCTTATCTACGTAACCATACAACCGCCCCAGCACATCGTCAGACATGTGTCCGTCCCACTCAGGAGCATTAATTAGTGTGGCCACCCCGCTGAAATTAAGAAGGGCCCACAATTCAACTGGCAGGTGGTAAGATATCTGGCCCATACCAAGATCTACACCGGCTATGAACAAGCCGTCAAACATCGTGCCGTCATGGTGCTGCCTAGACCGCCACGATATCGTGGGCTCATTGATCATAAAAGCGATAAGGAGCATGTGCCGGTGAAGATACAAGTCGTTAAATGTGTGATACCCGTCTGAAATCTCCCCAGGATCTCTTCTTGTGAAAGAAATAGACTTCACGCCAGAGAACCACAGCCAAATAGCCGATCCAGACACCAGGAAAGACCCGCCGCACAACCACAATAACCACTCATCCATCATCACAAGCTCCTTTTTTTGCTACCCATTAATGGTCGGTTTCTCATAGACAAAACCAGCCCTAGTTACCAGCCTTGACGATGAGTCTGTAAAATCGTCATTGCAATAAAACTCAATCTTCCCGCCACGCCTAAGAAACATTGGACGGAAACTAAGATCTTTAATTTCGTGGATGTCAGGGCCTTCTTCCAAATCAACAACAACGTCCGTTATTTTCATGTTGTCATCTTCCAAGAAAACATGAATAGACGAATTACCGTTCGGATCAGCATCAAACCGCCACTCAGCACTTATAACAAAGATGTCTTGCGTAGATTGTACTGCAAACATCAAGTCAGAGTATGGGCCAATAGCAGAGATAGCTGCGTCTTCTGCCGTCGCTGTAAAAGCAAATCCATTCTGGTAATAATTTTCGCTAAAACTGGTGTCAGGGCCATACACCTTGACATCAGTGTCAATATGGTACAGTTCAAGAATGTAATACTCTCCAGGAATAAGCTTTTCATTGAGGGTCTCTGGCAAAACCATATCGTTGCCAGCCAGGAAATCTTTGATATGGTAAAGCCTTTTTCCCCCAACAATCTCAATCTCAATCTCCGACAGACTGCCGCCAATCTTGGTGTACTGGGTCGCGTCGTCAATGGAGGTTACACCGTCAACTGGAATACCGTTTGCCCGCCACAACTTTAGGCCAAGCTTGCCGCCGCTCTGAACAGCGGTGAGATTGTCAACATAGACATACGCGCCATTTTTTTTGGACTCCACCTCAAAACCAATCTTAATAATATCAGTAGGGTCTGTGTCCAGGGCATTGCCTAAATCTTCGGTCATCGAACCCTCGGCAATTTCCCGGTTATCCCACTCGTTGGTGACAGCGGCAGGCGATAGAAAATATTTTTTGTTACCAGCACTATCTTCGAGATAAACCTTGAGAACCCCGACAAAATTGGTGTGGTAAAGACCAAACTTTCCGATATATCCAGTATAATCAACAGCTGCGAAAGTCATCTCCCACGCATCGCCCGCAGTAGTTAGCGGCAACTTCATGCTTTGTGTTCCACTCTGAGCTATCGTTGTTTCCAGTGTGGCCTCCAATCCTCCGGTTTTGACCCAGACAGCCTGCAGGGCAACACTGTTCGCGTAACTCTCAAAAGTGTCAAGCTGCTGCTCGGCCTTGTTGCTCTCCAGCGTAAGCAAAAGTCCGTTAGCGTTATCTTGGCTGTTTTTAAACACTTGGCCCACGATATTTCCTGCAGCCACAATAGACTGCACCTCCCTTGAGCTTTCCACATGCTCGTTTATAATCCGAGGCTGAAGCGTGATTTTGTTAAGCTGCCCCTTTTTTAATACCGTTTCCCTTGAAATCTCACTCTGATTGCCGAAAATGTGTCTCAACCGGCCCTGATCAAGCTCTCTAAACGTAGACATATAAGCACCCCGATTTTAATTTTATACCGCAAAGTCTGATATTTAGATTGTACCTGATCATATGCTTAAGAAAAAGCCTTCTTTCAATGCTTCCGTCTGGCCCGAACTCTTTTGGGCAAATACCCACTCTTGCTGAACATGGACCGGCGATACATCGCTGGCCGGTATTCCCTGCCGCTCTTGCGGATTCTTCTGCCAAAACTGGAAAGGCTCTCGGTTTGATCCTGGACATTGAAGTACCACGGCTCACGATCTTCAGGGTAGCAGCGAAAAGCAAGCTCAAGCTCCTCGATGCAGACACAATCCGGAATACGACTACGGGAAGCGCTGATAGCTTCATATACTTCTCGGCTGATTTCGTGCGATTCATCAAGCCCCACAAGAACCATTGACTTGGGCATCTCTGGCTCAATCCTCTCTGCGACCACCACCCCGTCACAATACGGGTATGGTCCGTCGCCATAATGCGTCAGGACGAGATCCATCATGGCCGGGCCGACAATAAGTATAAAGCCGCCCATCATACATCTACCACTATTTCTATCGGTCTCTGGCAAGTAAGAAGATATTTACTGTCTTTAGGGTCCACAACAAACCAACACAGCACCCAATTACTGCCCCCGCAATTACGGCGCCACATCTTTCCCTCGTATGCACCAGTCGGGACCGACATGGAATAGTTAGCCAGCCTAGACAGAGTTCTGTCTGTCATTATTGCTTTGGAATCTGTAATCTTTATGTCTTCAGCCGAAGGTTGATCCCAGTGAGTTCCAAGCGAGTTGGTTATTGGCGGGATCACATTAAAATCAAACTGTTCTTTTTTTCCGAAAATGGCGTCATAGTTATTTCGGTATGGATTATTCGCACAATTTGTTGATGCGTCACCCTTTTGTTTTCTCATGGACATGGACTTCCCTCCCTGTTTAATAATTATATTATCACGGCAAATTGGCTTGATAACCGATGGTTAGCCTTTAAAATCTATCAAGATCATTGCCCATTTTATTGCTTCTTTAATGGCATTTTCAATTGATTCATCTTCAGAGTCACGCCACCATCCATCGTATATAAAACCATGTTCAGATGGGTTTACCTGGATATACCAAGAGTCATCTTCTCCCTCTCTGGTTATGTTGTAATCATAGCCACCTGACACGCTGTAAAACTCGTGGTCTTTATTAGTGTCAGCATCGGCAATAATTCGGCTAACCAGCACCTCAAGTTGAGTGCTCTTACGGTTTTTCTGGTCATTCATGGCGCACCCCCCATGTCAAATCGTTAAATAACACTCATTATCTATACCAATCGCCCTTTAACTGGAAAATCCGGCAAAGCGTTGGCGTTTTTTTCTTACTCAACACCTCACACCGAGGAGTCTGCCCCCCGGCCAAATACTGGCAAAACCCATCGTTACCCTCAACGCAAACCGGCGAGCCCTCCCGAAAAATCCTCCTTATGGCTCGGTAAAGTGACTCGCGGAGCACCTCTGTAGAGTGAAATGGCCTACCACAGGACACACATTTCCTAATTCTCTCAATAGAACTATCCAAGTTATCTGTATCTGTGACCCTGGATTTTTTATGTTTACAGTGTGGACACACCATACAAGCCCCCTCCCTTTGGTTTTTCTCAATAGAACTCCACCGTACCACAATAAAAACTTAACCGCAAATAAAGTTATATGGTTTTTTTGTTGACACCCTTTTATGCCTGATGTAAGAATAAAACATGCACCTGGAATAAACTGAATTAGAAGGAGGCCGACATGCGGATCGAACACTGTACCAGCCAAGGCGAATGTGCCATTATTTACAATATTGTCTGCCGGTATGAGGCCTTAACAAAAAAGACCTTTGACCGGCAACAACTCCAAATGGATATAGAGGCATGCCACTGTAACGGTAACCCTTTGGACCTCCAGGGCCTCTTTAAAAGTATGCCGTGGGACTTGATCCACGACGTAAAAGGGATCAAAGCTTATCTGGACCGCACCAACGGAAAGCTTAAAGATGGATTTAAACCAAAACACTCAACGGAGGTATCTTAATGAAGGGACCGCTCAACCCCATAACAGCCAGGATCAAAAAGGCGGGGATGACTCAACGGTCATGGGCATTAAAACATCAATTCAACCCGCAGACGGTCGCCCATGTCATCAACGGCACTGGCGGCCAGGTCTACGGCAAAGCTGGCATAGGGGTGTCTGGTCAGATAGTCGCCCAATTGCAAAAAGATGGATTCTTGGAGGACGCGAAACAATGATTACCCCAGAGACCAAAACGGCGATCGAGATTGTTATCGGTCTTTTTGTTGTGGCAGCTGCACTGGCAGCAGACTTGTTATGTGCTTCTAGCGAGATGGAAGATCAAGACGAAAACCAACTACAGGACATGGACTAATGGAAACCATCCAAAAAATAAGAAAGATCTTGGACACACTAGAGAATCTAAAGGCAGAGAAAGCCTATCTATTATCCAAAGATACCGTGGTATGGTTCGGAGCGGCCAGCTTTACCGGCTTTCGTCGTGCCGCAGACTTCGATGTTGACGAGGACATCACCAAGCTTGTCGTAGGCGAGGCCCTGGTAAGAGTAGACTACAAAATAGACAAGCTCCATAATATTTGTGAGAAAATGGCCAAAGTTTCAGGAATTGAAGACGATTAATAATAATCCCGGTACCGGGACACACACCACCACGGAGGGAATCATGAAAACCTTAATACTTGAGAGTATCGCTCTCAGCAACTTCAGAGGAATAGCCAGTCAGACTATCCTCACAGAAGGCGGCAGCATCATCATTACTGGCGACAATGAACTTGGCAAAACCACTATCGGCGATGGCCTGCATTGGCTTTTCACCGACAAGGACGTTATGGGCCGTTCACCGTCAAAGGCGAAAGTTACATCAACCACCTTCCCCTTGAAACCGCTCGACCACGAAGGCCAGGAGATCCACCACCTGGAAAGCACCGTCGAAGCGGTCTTCTTACTTGACGGCGTAAAACTCACCCTCAAGAAGCTTCTGAAAGAGAAGCACACAAAACCCAGGGGCAAGGCCCGGAAGGTCTTCACCGGCAACACCAACGAATACTACGTTAATGGAGTCAAGAAGGCCGCTAACGCATTTAAAAAGATTACCGACGAGATTGCCACGCAAGAGGCCTTTATGCTCTTAATGACTCCTTTCTACTTTTCTGACGGCCTTGACTGGAAGAAAAGAAGGAGCCTTGTTCTTGATATTTCCGGAGACGTAAGTGACAAGCTGGTTATCGACTCTGACGAGAAGCTTATCCGCTTGCCAGATGTCCTTTGCGGCAAAACCGTCTCCGACTGTATGCAGGAGACCAAAGCGGCCAAGGCCACGGTTAATGGTCAGATTGACCAGATACCGGTCCGCATAGACGAGAACAGCCGTAACCAACCGGTTATAACTGGGATCGATCAAGCAGCCATAGCCAAGGAATTGGTTGAGATTAATACCCAAATTTCTACCCTGGAAGAATCTAAGGGCAAAATCGCAAGTGGTGGTGCAGACATAAAGCTTTCTCGCGACCTTACCGACACTATATCCGACATAGCTGAGATGGAGACAACTTCTCGCGACATCAAAGCCGAGGCGGTCCGGAATAAGCGCGATGATCTATCCCAGGTAAAACGTCAACACACAGATGCTACCGCTGAGCTTATCCAGCTGGGAAGCACTAAGACCGGCCACGCCAGATATATCGAGACCACCGAGAAAGAGTTGGTGCCGCTCAGAAAAAACTACGACACTCTTCTTGAGCAAGTGTTTGTCCCCAATCCAGATGAAGTCCATTGCCCGTCATGCACACAGTTAGTGCCTGATAGTCTCCAGGAGACAGCCTACAACCTTTCCAAGGCAAACACCTTGAAGGAATGGAAAGAGAAGGGGGTAAGGCTTGCCAGAGAGCAAGAATTGTCCAGGGTAAAGATCGAGGGAATCGACAAGGAAATCGACGAGAAGAAAAA
>DAOVJK010000025.1 GCA_030673265.1 Pseudomonadota bacterium
GGCCGCAGAGACCAGGGCTTCGGTATCTTTGCCGATCAGTTGCACAACCAGAGGAATATTCTCACTGGCACTGCCTGCTTCCAGTTGGTCCACTGGCGAAATGGCTTTGCGGGAGCCGGGCCTGACCCGGATAAATTCGGTGAACATGATATCCGGTTTGGCCCATTCGCCGAACAGAGCACGTAAGGCCCGGTTGGTCAAGCCCTGCATAGGGGCCAGCATCAAGGGCCAATCCACTTCGGGGCGCCATGGCAGAGTGTTATTCATTGCTGATAGAGTTCGGGAAGAAGGTAATGAGTTGCCTTGCCCCGGCCGCGCTGAACGAGGTATTTCTCAGCTACCAGTTTGCGGAGACGGACCTTCAGGGTGTTGCGGTTCATGTTGGTAGTCGTCATAATTTGTGAGATGGTGGCTTGGCCATTTTCCTGGATCGTCCTGATTATCTCAAGATGGGGTGCGGTAAGCCTGAGCAATTCTTTTTCACGATGAATTTTGGCAACGATATTTTCCTGAAGATTTGTCATAGAGTCGAGAAACATCTCCAGCCAGTTCTGTAGAGCGGAGTTGACAATTTTACTGTCTTGGCTGAATTGTAAAGCCTTTTTGCGGCGGGCAAGACTTTTTTCGAGAAAACGCGCCATTGAGCCGTAGGCCAGAAAACTGTAGCCCTGGCGCAACAGCAAGAGTTGGGTGAGTAACAAGGTCAGGCGGTTATTACCTTGCCGGAAGGGGCGCATGTGCCATAAACGGCAGCTGAAGTCACTGAAGATCAGCAGGGGGTGCAGGCAGTCCTCCTCAAGGCGCTGGTTTACCTGCTCAATCAGGCTGGAAAGCTTGGTGGGCAGGTCCGGGTCTTGATCTGCCGTTGGTTGGTCTTTGTTTGTTAAAAGACTATGCATTTGCCGGACGTGATTGTCGATGAATGAGACCCGATCATATGAATCATTAACCAGTTTAAGTACTATGTGAAAATTGTTGAGAATATCCTGCTCTGCCGGAGAAAAATGGTTCCGGGGGTTGCAGCCCTTGAGAAATTCACCGATCTGCCGGTCGGAACAACGGATTCCCTGCATGCGAGACGCCGCCGCGACCGATTCCATGCTGGCAACCCGCTGCAAGGCCTGCAGTCTGTTCGGTACCAGCTGGCCAAGGGACTCCCAGCGGCCTTTGAATTCATCAATTCCGGCTATCCGGTTTAATGTTTCCAAAGATATGGTTGGAGCAGTTTCGGCCATTTTTTTCCAAGGTCTTGTTAAGAAGGAATTATGGGTTGCGCGATTACAGTTTATGTAATCATACTCCATCGGCATTTCAAGTTTTGTGGGGCAAACTGTTTTTAATTAATTCAATGGCCCGTGTCCTGGCTTTAACAGTTTTTTAATAACCTCATTTCAAAAGGGGGCAAGTTGTAGCCTCACCAGCACTTTGGTTAATTTTTTATGTCTAGCCCATCATTGTGCTTAGCCAGCTGGTCTCTTCACTGCGTGACAGGGCGATTTTTACGGTCATGGTTAGAGGCACGGACAGGAGCATGCCCACCGGTCCCAAGACCCAACCCCAGAAAGCCAGGGATATGAACACCACCAAAGTGGATAATCCCAGCCCTTTCCCCATAAAGCGCGGTTCGATTACGTTACCAATTACTATATTGACCAAGGCATAGCCGCCTGCAGCCAGTAAGGCCGTGGTTGGACCGAGCTGAATCAGGGCAAGCAGGGTCGCCGGAATTGCGGCGATTATTGAGCCGATATTCGGCACATAATTTAACAGGAAGGCCAGCAGACCCCAGAGGAGTGGATAGTCAACTTTAAGAACGACCAGCCAGCCGGTAACAAATATTCCGGTCGCCAGGCTCACCCAGGTCTTAATTGCCATGTATTGATTGACGCTGTCGATAAAATGATCAAAAGCGGCCAGTGAAAAGCCTGGGCGGCGATTGGCAAAGGCACTGTGGATTTTGGCCCGAAAGCTGGAGGCTTCCAGGAGGATAAAGATAACCGTGATCATGATTATAAAGGCATTGCTGAGAACGTTGCCGAAACCGCTTAACAATTTTGCGGAAAAATGCATGGCTGCGCCGGGGTCGATATATTCAGCCAGGGCCTTGTCCTCGATATTTACGCCGAGAGTGCCCAGTAGACTTGCCAGTTGGGCGGTCTTATTATCCAATTTGGCTTGATAAACGGGTAACTCTCGACTGAAATCGTTAACCGAGCTACCGATCAAAGTCGTGACCAGCAGGCCGAGTAAAGAAACGGCGGCAATTACGACCAGGATGGCCAGCACGGTTGGCAAGCCTTTTTTCTGTAGCCAGACCAGAGGCGGACCGCAGATTATCGCTATAAAGCCCGACAGCAGAAAAGGGATAATAATAGCTTGGGCGGCCTTCATGCCGGCAATAATAATAATCAAGGCTGCTATGGTCAGGATGAACAGGGTTGTTGGCGATTTTTCGGCAGTCATCATCCGTATGGCTCCATTGTCTGGGGGAAGAAACAGGGAGTGCTCATCATAATCGGTGAGCTGCCAAAAATATAGGGCTTCTTTTTATACGGAAAACCTGGCGATTGGATCAGGCCAGAACCAGAAGGGCCGAGCTGCGCTTGAGTTTCTCCGGACATTGTCTTTGTTGAAAATCAGGTCTTGGCAGGAAAGCTGACAGCAAAATAACACGGTCTGCCTGGAGCAGAGTTTTAAATTAAACATGGAAGAAACTTTTTTTTAAAGGTGCACAAAAATTTCATGGAAGTAATAATAAGCCTGATATGTTATCAAATTATTTTTTGTGTGATGCTACAATCTGGCCCAAAAATAACCCCTGGAGAGAGGATATGATAGTCGAATGCCCCGAGTGCAATAGCGTCGACAAACGCAGCGATGAATTGGCTGGAACGCAAGTTAGTTGCCCTCGGTGCAAGGCCGGTTTTGTTGCGGAGGGTTCTCGGCAGAAAATGTGGTACTATGCCGACGGTGACAACAAGATTGGTCCAATCAAACAAGATTCCTTTGATGGTTTGGTCGACGATGGAATTATTAAGCCTGATACTCTGGTCTGGTGCAAGGGGATGGATGGCTGGCAGCCTTTACAGGCAAGCACGGACAAATGCGATAAATGCCACGGGACCTTTGTTGTCACACTTTTGCAGGATCATAATGGCATCAGGATTTGTGGGTCATGTAAGCTTCTAGCTGCTGGTGAAACAGCTAACACCTGGTCTGGGCTTGAATTTGGTGGCATTGGCAGTCGAGTTATAGCCAAGATTCTCGATTTGACTTTAATGCTGGTTTTCGCTTTGATGATCGAGGGGCTGAGCAGAAAACTTTTTCCAGCTGCTTACAGCACAAATGTGGTCACCCCTGTTTTTGCGGTAACAGTATTAATTAATATGCTGTTGGGCGTTTTCTATATTACCTGGTTTGTGGGTAAATTAGGTGCGACCCCCGGCAAGATGGTTGTTAAGCTGAAAATCACCAACCCAGCCGGGGGCAAAATCGGTTATGGCCAGGCTTTCGGCCGGTATTGTGGCGAATATATTGCCGCCTTGGGGTTGGTTTGTTGCCTGACCCTGTTTGCCTTTTGGGCTATCAGCAGCTTCTTCCCTCTCAACCCTGTTTTGGCTAGTGTCTCCGGGGCAATTGTTTGTGCTGCTGCTCTGGTCTATGGCCCGGCCGTGTTCGATCCTCAGAAAAGAACTCTCTATGATCGCCTTTGTAAAACCAGGGTCCTGGCCGCCTGATTTTTTCGATTGTTGGGAATCGTTTTTTTCAGTTGTTCTGCCACGGTGTTGCTGGCTGGCGTTTGACAATCTCCCGTCTTGCTTTTAAATCCCCTTAATTTGGTCAAGTGTAATCGTCGGTTGTGCACAGCAATCTGATGCAGGTTGCGCTGGCTGGCTGCAGCAAGAATCCGGCGCAGTCAGGTTGGTAACCTGACCCTGTTCTCCGACAATAAAGAGCGAATCATCCAGTTGTTCGGCAACCGTGCGGCTTAACAGGCTTTTGCGGCCTTTGAATAACAGCGTGCCGTTGGCGATCATCACTGCTTCCAGGGGACCGCGATAGATAACGCTGACCTCTTCACTGGCTGCGGGTTTCAGGCAACTAAAGGTCAGTGAATAGAACTGGCTCCCCTCTTCCTGGCGGTACGGGAAACGCTTGATTAATTTGGCCCCCGTGAAACCCGCAGCTCTGAGCATCGCCAGTAGTTGTTCCTGTTGCAGAGCGCCGCCCAGGCATTCTCCCCGGAGTTTCTCGTTGTTTCTGACCCTGGTCGGGATCTGTTGATCGGTAACGATGTCTGAGACAACAAGTCTGCCGCCCGGCTTAAGGACTCGGAATATCTCGTGCAAGGTTCGGCGCTTGTCGGGACTCAAATTAATGACACAGTTTGAAATAACCACATTGGCGGCAGCGTCCTCAAGGGGAATGTCTTCCAGATAGCCATGGCGGAACTCCAGATTGTTGTAACCGAGCTGTTGGGAGACTGCTGTTTGCGATTCTTTGGCCAGAGCCAGCATTTCCTCGGTCATATCAATCCCAAAAACCCTGCCTGTCGGGCCGACTTTTTCGGCGGCGAGGAAACATTCGACCCCGCTGCCACTGCCCAGATCAACCACGGTTTCTCCTGGTTGAAGATTGGCATCATTAACCGGGCTGCCGCAGCCGTAGGATCGGCTTTTTGACTCGGTTGGAATAAATTCCAGCGCCAAGCCCTCCGGGCCGAACGGATTGGCAATGTCATTATTGGTGCTTTGCGCGGCCTGGCCGTAAAATTCCCGGACCGATTGATGACCGTTACTGCCCGAGATCGAAATAACGCAGTTGCAATGGGTCAGCGAAATTTCCTTGCCGCCATCCGGGC
This sequence comes from Pseudomonadota bacterium, assembly GCA_030673265.1. Lineage (GTDB taxonomy): Bacteria > Desulfobacterota > Desulfobulbia > Desulfobulbales > JAGXFP01 > JAGXFP01. The sequence goes on from DAOVJK010000025.1 coordinate 4,862, forward strand.
AATCACGACGGACATCTCCCATGCGCAGCTGGATCTCGGTTGAGTTGCGAACCGGATAGCTTTTGGCCCGGTCGGTAATAAGCCATAGCGCCACCGCCTCATAAAGATCCAGGTATGGGTCGTGGCCGGTAAATTTACCGCCGGCAAGATAGCTGTGGTCGATATCGCCGCCACCGGTCAGGAATCGTAGGGGCCGTCGGTTTGTTGCCGGCGAGTCGACAAGAGAGGCCTTGCGGATCCGCTCCATCACCGAACTGTGTCGCCAGGCCTTTTCGAGGCCATCACCAAGGTTGCCGGCCGCGAGTTTTTCAATCCCCACCAAGGCCGGTGATGGGTATATTTTGCCGTCCGGACCAATTGCCAGTGACTCCCAGCCCGTATTGCTGAGGTCGAATCTGGTGCCGGGGGAACTGAAAACCTGACTGCGGATTGTTTCAACGTTGTCGATAGAAACACCATGTTCTTCCGCAACAGCCTGGGCCTTGAGCAGTTCCGGGACGATGTCGGCCGGTTCCACAAACTGCCTGGCCGTACCGTTGCCCCTGACAAAATGCCAGAGAAAATGGAGGTTGGAAACTTTTTTTCGGGCGGCGATTTCGGTGATCGAAGCCAGATCTTTAACATTGATCTTATTGACTGCGACCGACAGGGTAAGCGAAAAATGATGTTCGTTGAGAATATCCAGAACAGTCATCAATTGTTTAAATGTACCCGGACCTCGCAAAGAATCGTGATGTTCTTCCAAACCATCCAGGCTAATTTGCAGATGCAACCGTTCCTTGGGTAGTTCGGTCAGGAGTGCCAGGTGTTTATTAATCAACAGGCCATTTGTCAAAATAACTACATGAACTTCCGGGTCTTTTAGTAGGTTGCGGATTGTTTCGGGGAAATCAGGATAGACAAAGGGTTCGCCGCCGGTGAAATAAAAGAGATTGCTGCCAAGTGCTTTGGCCTCCGACAGGCCTTTTTGGAGAAGATCAGGGGCCAGGGTCTCCTGGCTGCTCGGCGAAGAGGCGAACAGGCAATGGGCACAGGTCAAATTGCATCTGGAGGTCAGATGAAACCAGCACTCCTTTAAATGATTAAGGGACAGGTATTCGGCCCTGCCGCTATAACTACCTGTCGAATCGCCGCTCATCTGGTTCAGGAGCATAGTCCGGAGCAGAGCGGCGGCCGGGTCGGCCAGGGAGTCTTGCAGGAGACGATCCGCTTCTGCACCGGGGGCAAGCCAGTCAGGTCGGTCTGGATGCAGATAAACGGGCTGGTTATCAAAGGTTATTCGCTGCCATTTGTCCAGAGGCAATGTTGGGATTTTGCTCATAATGATATTACCTTGTGAATTACTGTCGGAGATACTTTTTTGGGGCAGTTACTCTGCTTGCCGTTTGCGGAAAGATTTGATCCGAGCTAAAGTTGATGGTCTCGTAGAAAGCACCCAAAAGGGGCATAGCAATATCGGGATGGCCAAGTAAAAAATTCGATATACAAGGAGTAGTGTGTTTTTGTGAACGAGGCCATACATGTGGTATGCCGAGCGAACAAAAAGGTGCTACGACGCAGTAGATCGGACTTTTTACGACGCCATCAAAGTTGCTTTCATCAAAAGATCAATAATCGGTACTGTTTATTTTTGCACGTATTGTTCGACCTACGTATAGGGAGAGATTATGGAAAGGGATGAAATGCGCCGCCAGGTTATCGCCTTGCGCGATCAGTTGACCCCGCAGAACTTGGCGATTAAGAGCGAGTGCATTGTTGAAAATCTTTTCCAGCTTGCCGAATTTATGGCCGCCACCACCGTGATGTTTTACGCCAGTTTCAAAAGCGAAGTGCAAACTATGGGCGCCATCGCAAGGTGCATCAAGCAGGACAAGCGTGTTGCTCTGCCCCTGACTTCAGTAAAAGAAAAGATGCTCCGTCCATACCTGATCAAAGATCCGACTCGTGATCTGAAAGCGGGCTACTGTTCCATCCCGGAACCTGATCCTGATTCGGCAGTACTGCTGAATCCGCGAGAGATTGATCTGGTCATCATTCCGGGGAGTGTTTTCGACCATAACAGCGGTCGGCTCGGGTACGGCGGGGGGTTTTATGATCGATTTCTGGCTAATCAGGCCCCGGCATCCTTCCGGGTAGCATTGGCCTTTGAATTACAGGTCATTGATGACCGCCTGCCTTTGGAATCGCATGATCAGCCGCTCGACTGTCTGGTTACGGAAAAAAATATTTTCAGATTTGAGCGAATCGCTTGCTAAACGAAGCTGGTTATTCCAGATGCTGGACCTGATTACGTCCTTCCTCTTTGGCGATATACAGTGCGTTGTCAGCCCTGTATACCAAACTGTCGAGGGAGTCAGCGGGCTGTAAGGACGCTACCCCGCTGCTGACTGTCAGGTTGAACTCGTTGCCGGTTCTGGTCTGAATAACCTCAGCCTCAATGGCCTCGCGAGTCCGTTCAGCAGCTTCAAGGGCTTTGGCTATGCCGGTCATCGGCAGAATGACCAAATATTCCTCGCCGCCATAGCGGCAGATAATGTCGTAGTCACGCAGAGTGGCGAGCAAAATTTCGGAAACCAGCCTGATTGCTTGATCGCCAACCTGATGACCGAAATTGTCATTAACCTGTTTGAATAGGTCAATATCAATGAGGATTATCGACAGGGGCAGCTTTTCCCTGAAACTGCGTGAGATTTCCACTTGAAATCTTCTGATGCCTTCTCTTCTGTTTAGCAGGCCGCTCAGGGGGTCGGTGGTGGCCAGCTCGATAAGTTGTTTCTCCGATTTATCGAGGGCTTTTATAAAGCGTTTGGCAATGTAAAGTATAACTGAAAGCAACAGGGTTAACAGGGCAAGCGCCGAGATCCCGATATAGACTCGGGTCGTGTTTATCTCTTTGAGAACCTGGCCGGCCGGAATCGAGATGCTGATCCCCCCCCGGATGTCTCCCGTTTCAGCGTTAGCATGGCATTTCAGGCACGCCTCTTCTGTCAACAAAGGGGCCATGAAACGGAACAGCACACCGCCTGGGGTTTTCTGAAATCCGTACACCTCTTTATCGCCCTCCTCAAAAAGTCCCAGGGCTTCCTGCTCAAACGCATCCGGTTCATTAAGAGGATTCAAAGGGGTAAGACTGGTGATGTTAATTCCGAAAGCCCTGTCTTCGGTGGCTATCGCGGAGATCATCCTGGTGATGGCCGCGTGATTGCGGAGCAGGTAGGTTTGGCCGTGCTCATCGCTAATGGCAGATTCCAATCCTTTGATGTCAACCAAAAAAGGATCAACCCGCATACCCGGTTTTTGCTTAACATAAATCCCGTCCTGTTTGATAATCCAGTGACGGGTTTGGACAATCTCCTGGAAGAATGCGCGGGCCTCGTGCGCCAGCTGCTCTTTGATCAGCTTGGTCTGCCTATTGTTGAAACCCCAGAAAATGGCAATTATCAGGATAGTAATAATCAGCGAGATTATTCCCACGTATCTCTTTACAAACTCAGAGTTTGATTTGAGAGGTGCTTCGGCGTTTGCGCTGCTATGGGGGGCTTTGTTATTTGTCATTAGCTCATGGGCTTTTATCAGAAATTCAAGGTTTCAACTTAACATTTTATCATAAATTACAATTAATTATTGATGTTTTTGGTTATCTGCCTGGATTAACAATATTAAGGAGTTGTAAAGAAGTCGGTCGAGACCTAAATTTGACGACGGTTATCGTCTCTGATAGAATTTCGCTTTCTCATAAATAAAATTCGGAGTACGCAATGGTAAAAACCGCTGTCATGAAAAACGACCTGTTCCTGGAGCACGATGCCGGGTTTTCCCATATTGAATCCCCGGACCGGTTGGCATCAATCTATAATGGCTTAAGCGAATTCGAGGAGCTGGCCTGTTTTAGCTGGCCTGATTTTGCGGGGGCAGAGCAGCGCCACCTGCAATTGATCCATACCAGGGGCCATATCGACCAAATTGCCGCAACCGCTGACCAGGGCTTTGTTAGTCTTGATCCTGACACCGGTGCCTCATCAAGATCATACGAAGCGGCTTGCCTGGCCGTTGGCGCGGTTGTCGAGGGCGTAAAGATGCTCATGGCTGGTCGGGCCGACAATATTTTCGCCCTGGTGCGGCCGCCCGGGCATCACGCTGAGGCCGGGCAGCCCATGGGCTTCTGCCTGTTCAACAATGTTGCCATCGCCGCCGCCTATGCGACCCGGGAACTGGGCCTGCAACGGGTCATGGTTATCGATTGGGATCTGCACCACGGCAACGGCACCCAGCATTCTTTTTATGACAGCGAGCAGGTTCTCTACCTCTCGACCCACCTCTATCCCCATTACCCCGGCAGCGGCGCTTTACAGGAAACCGGCAGCGGCAAGGGCGAGGGCTATACGATCAACATCCCTCTCTCCGGCGGTCAGAACGATATGTCCTATGCGGCCATTTTTAACGATATCGTTGCGCCGGTGGCCCGCCAATATCAACCGGAAATGATTCTGGTATCAGCCGGTTACGATATCTGTCTCGGCGATCCTTTGGGGTCAATGGCGGTAACGGCCGCGGGTTTTGCCTACATGACCAGGGTTTTGAAAGAGTTGGCCGCAGAGTTGTGCGGGGGCAGACTACTCCTGACCCTGGAGGGGGGCTATAACCTGACGGGGCTCCGGGACGGTGTGCTGGCCTCTCTCGGCGAATTGGCGGAAACCCCGTTGCTGGCGGATATTTCTGCAAAAACAGATGAGTTGGCCAAGGCCGGTTTTGGCGCAGCCGGTTGCCTGTCGGCCGAGGCTCTGGCAATCATTAGAAAGGCCCACTCTCCGCACTGGGAAATTTGACAGATCCCGGCGCCCAGGCATGGGTTAAGGTCTCGGGGCTGTAAAATAGCGGATCGGCAGGAAGAAGGCCGCTGCTTCGCACCATCTGATCAATATGAGTGCTGCAGCCAGCAGGCAAGGTTCAAAGTTCGTCGCGCATCTTTAGCAGGCGTCTTTCATAAGAATGGTCAGGGGCCCCCGTTGGTTCGGTGAATAGTTACAAGATTGTTTGACTTGACCTGGGTTTTACGGTAATTGTTCAGCCCATGAAGATGCAACTGTTCAGCAGCACCCCATCTGCACACGATCAGGCTGACTCACATAGTAAACTATAGTTCGTCAGCCCGTTTGTGCACATCTGGAGCACTGCTGAACAGTTGCATTTGGGAGTTTTTCCACTTTTTCAACCTTGACTGAATAGTTACAAAAACATGAAAATATCCATTGATGAAGTAGAATATGTCGCCAATTTGGCTCGTCTGGAATTAAACGAGGTAGAGGCGGCGGCGATGGCCGGTCAGCTTGCCCAGATCCTTTCCTACGTTGACAAGTTAAACGAACTTGATACCAGCAAGGTTGAGCCGACCACCCATGCCATTTCCATTACCAATGCCTTTCGGGACGACGAACTTCGTGACTCGCTGGACCAGGAGAAGGCCCTGGCCAATAGTCCTCGGCAAAACGGCGAAGCGTTTGTGGTGCCCAGAGTCATTTGATTCGTGACGCAGCGGAGATGGCATTACGGCAGAACTTTAAAGAAAGCCTCGTCTGGTTGAGGCGGATCTCATCTTCACTGGGTCCGCTCTTTTTTTATTCAGGATCATGAAATAAGCACGCGGGAACATAAATAATGGAGCTCAATTCCTTAACTATTCACCAATTGCAGGAGATGCTCGCCAAGGGCGAAGTGTCTTCGGTTGAGATTACCGAATCGGTACTGACCCGGATCGACCAGGTAGAAAGCAAGGTCGGGGCCTATATAACTCTGGATCGGGATAACGCCCTGGCCCAGGCTGCTGAGGCAGATAAACAGCAAGCCTTCACCGCCGCCAGACCCTTGGCCGGGATTCCCCTGGCCCTCAAAGACGTTGTTTGCACGGAGGGGCTGCGCACCACCAGCGGTTCGAAGATCCTTGAATCGTTTATCCCCCCCTACGATGCGACCCTGGTAACCAAACTAAAAGAAGCCGGGGCGATTATCCTCGGCAAGCTCAGCATGGATGAGTTCGCCATGGGCTCCGCCAATGAGAACTGTGCTTTCGGGGTCCCCCATAATCCCTGGGCCCTTGATCATGTTTGCGGCGGGTCCAGCGGCGGCTCGGCGGCGGCAGTGGCGGCCGATGAATGTATCGCCTCAATCGGTTCCGATACCGGCGGCTCGATCAGGCTGCCCGCCTCCCATTGCGGGGTGGTGGGCGTGAAGCCCACCTACGGGCGGGTCTCCCGCTATGGCCTGATCGCCTATGCCTCCTCTCTTGATCAACTTGGCCCCCTCACCAAGGATGTCCGGGATGCCGCTTTAATGCTCAAGACGATCAGCGGCTATGACCGGCTGGACTCTACCTCGTTAAATCTGCCGGTCCCTGATTATGTTGCCGCCCTTGACCAGGGGGTGCGGGGCATGAAAGTCGGGATCCCTAAGGAATATTTCGAAGAGGGTTTGGCGCCGGAAGTTGAAGCGGCTGTGCGCAACACCATCAGCATCCTTGAAAAGGCCGGCGCCGAAATCATTGAGGTTTCGTTGCCCCATACCAGTTATGGCGTGGCCGCTTACTATGTAATTGCTCCGGCTGAGGCCAGCTCTAATCTGGCCCGCTATGACGGGGTCCGCTTCGGCCACCGGACCAAGGATCCCGAGACCCTTGTCGAGATGTATAAAAAATCCAAATCAGAGGGCTTTGGCGAGGAAGTAAAGCGAAGGATCATGATCGGCACCTATGTCCTTTCTGCCGGATATTACGATGCCTACTACAAGAAGGCCCTGCAGGTCCGCACCCTGATCGTCAACGATTTCAAGGCGGCCTTTGCCAAATGCGATATTATGGTGTCTCCCGTCAGTCCCTCACCGGCCTGGCGCATCGGCGAGAAAGACGACGACCCTTTGAGTGTCTACCTCTCTGATATTCTTACAATTTCAGCAAATCTGTCCGGAGTACCCGGTCTCTCCTTGCCCTGCGGCTTCAGTAACGAGGGCCTGCCGATCGGTCTGCAGATTCAGGCCGCCCATTTCGGTGAAGAGAAACTGTTCCAGGCCGCCTCCTGTCTGGAGCAGGAATTGGGCCTTGCCGGTCGCAAACCTACCGCCATCTAACGGAAATTTCGATGAAATTCAAAGTGTCAGAAAATATAAGCAGTCTGGTGCCATACCCCCCCGGCAAACCGATTGAGGAGCTGGAAAGGCAGTACGGCATAACCGGTTCCATCAAACTGGCCTCCAACGAAAATGCCCTCGGCCCCTCGCCCAAGGCGGTAGCCGCCATCTCGGCCGGTCTGGCCAACCTCCATCGCTATCCCGATGGCAGCAGTTATTATCTGACCACTCGCCTGGCCGAGAAGTTGGGGGTCGCTGCCAATCAGATCGTCTTCGGCAATGGCTCCAACGAGATCATCGAACTCCTGATCAATACCTTTCTTGACTCAGGCGCAGAGGTCATTACCAGCAATCCCACCTTTCTGGTTTACCAGAAGATGGTTCAGGCCCGGGGCGGGGTTAACCGGGTGGCGCCGCTTAAAAATGACCAGCCGAATAACATTGCCGGTCACGGCGGCGGCAGTTCGCTGGGGGTGGCCCACGATCTTGGCGCAATTCTCGCTTTAATCAATGAGCGGACCAGACTGATCTTTCTCGATAATCCCAATAATCCCACCGGGGTGATCTTCGGCCGGCAAGAGTTTGAGGATTTTCTTGGCCAGGTTCCGGAACAGGTCATCGTCGTTCTTGATGAGGCCTATGTCGATTTTGTCGAGCCAACGGTCCGGATCGATGTCCGCAAATATCTTGATAACCGGACGCCGGTTGTCGGCCTGAGGACCTTTTCCAAGGCCTATGGCCTGGCCGGTCTCCGGATCGGTTACGGCTTAATGAACAGTGAGATCGCAGATTATCTCCATCGGGTCCGGCAGCCTTTCAATGTCAATTCTCCGGCCCAGATCGGGGCCCTGGCCGCTCTCGATGACGATGACCACTACAACCAGACCATGCAGTTGACCAAGGATGGCATTGCCTGGCTGACCAAAGAGATCACAGCGCTTGGCTGCAAGGTTTTTGACACCCATACCAATTTCTTTCTGGTCGATGTCGGTCTCGATTGCCGTAAACTATACGATAAAATGCTGGCTAAGGGCGTGATCGTCCGACCGATGTCTGCCTACGGCTATCCGGAATACATCAGAATCACCGTTGGCCTTCCCGAAGAGAACAGCCGTCTGGCGGCCTCCCTGGCTGACGTTCTGGCCGAATTGAGAAACGGCTGATGGCTGCGGACCGAATCGTGACCATCGATGGTCCGTCCGGGGCCGGCAAGAGCACCATCAGCCAGTTACTGGCGGTCAGGCTGGGCTTTGCCTATCTCGACACCGGCGCCATGTACCGGGCGGTTGGCCTCAAGATTGAGCGTACCGCCACCGCTTGTGATGACAGTGGCGCGCTGGCGCGATTGCTGGACGGGATTGATCTGCAACTGCAGGCGGCAGGTGGTGAGACCAGAGTTATTCTCGACGGCGAAGATGTTTCGGAGGCGATCAGGACCCCGGAGATGTCGATGGTTGCCTCCAGAGTCTCGGCCATTCCGGCGGTTCGGGAGAAGCTCACGGCCCTCCAGCGCGAAATAGGCGGGCGGGGTAAGGTGGTTGCCGAAGGCCGTGATATGGGTACCGTTGTTTTTCCCCGGGCGGCCTGGAAATTTTTTCTCGATGCCACCCCGGAAGAGCGAGCCCGCAGAAGGGTTCTGCAGCTCCGGGAAAATGGCCAGCAGGTAGACGAAGCAGAGACCCTTGCTCTGATCATCGATCGGGACCGGGCTGACAGCAGCCGGGCTCTGGCGCCTTTAAAACCGGCCGAGGATGCGATGATTATCGACTCTTCGAAAATGACCATAGATGAAGTTGTTGCCTTTATGGCCCGACAAGTGGCGACCAAGGCTTAATTTATAGCAGGGTTTTACTAATCAAAGGACCAACCGTCTTATGATAATCGATATCGGCCAGAGCCTTTTTGGCCTTGTTGGTCTGACCTGTATCGCCTGGCTGATCAGCGAAAACCGCAAGCTGGTCAAGGTCAAGGACGTTGCCATCGGTTTGGCGCTCCAATTGATCCTGGCCCTTTTCCTCCTTAAGGTGCCATACAGCACTGAAGTTTTTTCCCTGCTCAACCGTGCCGTTATGGCGCTTCAGGAAGCCACTGATTCCGGCACTTCCTTTGTTTTTGGCTATCTTGGCGGCGGTAGTCTGCCGTTTGTCGAAAAAACGCCCGGGGCCAGTTTTATTCTCGCTTTTCGCGCCTTACCACTCATCCTGATCGTCAGCGCCCTTTCTTCTTTACTTTTTTACTGGCGGGTAATGCCCTTCGTGGTCCGCCTTTTTTCCAGGATGCTCCAGAAAACCATGAATATCGGCGGCGCCCTGGGGGTCGGCGCCGCTGCAAACATTTTTGTCGGGATGATCGAAGCACCGCTGTTCATCCGCCCCTATCTGGCGGCCTTGACCAGAAGTGAACTTTTTACGATCATGACCTGCGGTATGGCCACTATTGCCGGCACGGTCATGGTCCTTTATGCCAGCATCCTGCAAGATGTCGTGCCGGGGGTGATGGGTCATATTCTGGTTGCTTCCATCATCAGCGCCCCGGCCGCCATCACCGTCGCCAAGGTCATGGTTCCCGAAGAGTGCCCGCCCACCGACGGAGAAATAGCCCCAGCCCAACAAGCCACCGGCGCCATGGATGCCATCGCCAAGGGAACCGCCGACGGGATCATTTTTTTGATCAACATTACCGCCATGCTGATTGTCCTGGTGGCCCTGGTTCATCTGGTTAATCAAATTCTCACCCTCCTGCCCGAGATCAGCGGCCGGGCCATAACCCTCGAAAGGATTTTCGGTTACGGCATGGCCCCGATCGTCTGGCTGATGGGCATCCCCTGGCAGGAAACCTTGACCGCCGGTTCATTAATGGGGACCAAAACGGTTATGAATGAATTTCTCGCTTATCTGCAACTCAGCAACCTTGCCCCTGGTGCCCTTAGTCCCCGGTCGACCATGATCATGATTTATGCCATGTGCGGTTTTGCCAATTTCGGTAGTCTGGGCATCATGATCGGTGGTCTGGGCGCCATGGCCCCGGAGCGGCGCAGTGAAATTGTCGGCTTGGGGATCAAGGCGATAGTCGCGGGCACCATAGCCACTTGCATGACCGGTGCTGTGGTCGGCATGTTTTACTGAAAATTACGGAAGATCATTTGAAAGATGAATTGTGACATTCTAATTACTAACGGCCTGGTAAAAACTTCTGAGAAGCCCAATCCCGGCCATTCGAGCTTTGTCGCAATCCGGGACGGCCTGATTATATTAATAGGCACGATGGCCGAATTGCCGGCGCAGATAAAGGCCATGAAAACCATTGATGCCTGGGGCTGCCTGGTCATGCCCGGCCTGATCAATACCCATAACCATAGTGCCATGACCCTGTTCAGGGGATTGGCCGATGATCTGCCCCTGATGATCTGGCTCCAGGAACATATCTTTCCGGCAGAGGCAAAATTTGTCAGCAGGGAAATGGTTTACTGGTGCAGTAAACTGGCGGCAGCGGAGATGATCGGTTCCGGTACCACCACAGTGGCCGACGGCTATTTTTTTGAGGAGGAGGCCGCCCGGGCCTTTAAGGAATCAGGCTTACGGGCCGTAGCCGCTCAGGGGATTATCGATTTTCCGGCTCCCGGCGTGCCGGATCCGGCCGACAACATCAAGCATGCCGCCCGCTTCATTGACAGATGGCAAGACGACAAGCTGGTCACGCCGGGGGTATTCTGTCACTCTGCCTATACCTGTAGCGGCCAAACCATCAAGAAAGGCAAGGAACTGGCCCGTCGCGCCGGGTGTCGGTTCTTCATCCATGTCGCTGAAACCAGAGACGAAGCAGCGCAATCCCTTAAACAGCATCAGGTTTCCCCTGTGCGCTATCTCGACCAGCTCGGGGTGCTGGATGAGGGAACCGTCTGTGTCCACTGCGTGTGGCTTGATGACGACGATATTGAAATAATCAGGGACTCGGGCGCCTCGGTGGCAAGCTGCCCGAAGAGCAATATGAAACTGGCGGCAGGTATTGCGCCGGTCGATAAACTTTTAAAGGCAGATATCCCGGTGGGCCTGGGTACAGACGGCTGTGCCAGCAACAACAACCTGGATATGTTCGGCGAGATTAGCACTGCTGCGAAACTGCACAAGGTCAATCGTCTTGATCCGACCCTGCTGCCGGCAGGCCGGGTTTTGGCAATGGCCACGAGCGGTGGGGCCGCAGTCCTTGGCCTGCAGGAAACAGTCGGGGAACTGGCAGTCGGCAAACTGGCAGATATAATTATTGTCGATCTACAGAAACCGCATCTGACCCCGATGTATAACGTTGACTCCATGCTGGCTTATGCGGCATCGGGCAGTGACGTAAAGACCTCCATCATCAACGGCAGGCTGGTCATGGATAATTACCGGCTGCAAACCATTGATCTTGCCGAAGTCATAGCCAGAGTGAACAGCCTGGCCCACCAGGTCAGAAAAGCCACTTAACCAGAATAAAGCCCAGAATCAGCAGGACTAGAAAGGCGATTGTCAAATAATTAAGATAACGCTCGATGAAGGTCCTGATCGGGGCGCCGAAGCGGTAAATCAGCCCGGCAACCAGGAAAAATCGGGCCGACCGGGAAACCAGCGAGACTGCAACAAAGGTCGGGAAATTAAGTTTGAAAGCCCCGGCCGTGATAGTGAAAACCTTATAGGGCAGGGGGGTAAAGCCGGCCACGCCCACCGCCCAGGCATCGTATTTTTGATACAGCTCCTGGACCAGCGCGTATTTATCGGCCAGGCCGTAGAGTTCGATGATCCGGCTGCCGACCGCATCCATAAACCAGAAGCCCAGGCCATAGCCCAAAATACCGCCCAGCACCGAGCCCAGGGCACAGATCCCGGCGTAGTGAAAGGATCTTTTCGGGGAGCCGATACAGAGCGCCATCAGGAAGACATCGGGGGGGATCGGGAACACAGAAGACTCGGCTACCGCCACCCAAAACAGGACCCAGACTCCGTAAGGGGTCCGCAGCCACGCCAGGGTCCAGTCGTATAAACGGTGGACCAGCCCGCCCTTTTCCTGATCGTTTGCCGTTACTGCCTTCTTCATGTCTGCCACCCCTGAGCCCCGATAAGATGGACAAACTTCACACTTTCTCCGGTCTCGAAGCTTACCTGCCCATCTCTTTTGACAACCTTGGTCAACTGCTGACTTATCTGATCGCCAACCGGGATGACCATGATGCCGGGATCGGCAAGTTGTTCGATCAGGGCCTCCGGAATTTCCGGCCCGCCGGCGGTCACAATAATGGCGTCATAGGGCGCATGCTCCGGCCAGCCC
>DAOVJK010000228.1 GCA_030673265.1 Pseudomonadota bacterium
ATTTCCTGCAGGGCCGGGTTCAGTCTCTTACTCTGATACAGGATATTAAGCCCAATTGCCTTGGCCCTGGCTTCGGAAATTATACTGACAATATCCGCCATGTATGACCGGGGCCACGGCCATGGCCCGATTTCATCGATACTTTTTCTGTCAATTTCGACGATAACAACCGGACTTGGCAGATCGCGCTGGCGTAGCATTGTTAATAGATCATATGCCTTCAGGTCCAGAGCGTGGAGGGGGGGGTATTCACTGAGCATGCCCACCAGCAAGGGGATGGTGATTATCAGACCAAGTAGCCAGTTGGGTATTATCAGGAGCTTCTTTTTCATCTATTATCCGGGGCCTGCTGTCTGGGAGTTATTTGCTTGACCTAATATTCTATTCAAGTATAGATAGCAGCATTATACTAACATTTGCCTGGGTATCCGGCAAGAGATCGGGACTTTGGAGGTTATGTTTTTCAGGTTGCCGTTAATTTTTTTTGTAATTTGCTCGCGCCTGTTGTTCTTGTTGTGGTATTTTTTAAGGAATTGAGATGGATAACGATATTTATAAGAAGGGAGGGATTCTAGTGAAATTTTTTACCGGTTGTTTAATTGTCTTGGCCTCGGTGGCTTTTGTTGCAACAAATTCTTTTGCTATCGGTCTTGAGGTTGCGGTCGGCGGCTGGAACCAGAGTATTGATGGTCAGCTGGCTTATCAGAGTGCACTCATTCCTGGCAATAATAGTCTCGATTTTGAAAACGAGGCTGGTTTTGAGGATGAGAGCCTTCCCTTTGTCAGGATTAATGTCGATCTGCCGGTGCTGCCTAATCTATATTTTATGGGGACTCCCATGGAATTTGAGGGAAATGGCAATAAGGTTTTTAGCTTCGGCGGTACAGACATTGATGGCGCTCTTTATTCCAAAGCAAAACTGGATCATTATGACCTGGCCCTATATTACGGGGTGCCGTTTACCGGGCTTGCTACCCTTGGCACCTTGGGTATTGATCTCGGCATCAACGTTCGCCAGATGAATATCGATATGGTCGTTGAGGAAACAGAAATAGGCTTCACAGATAAGGCTTCAGTCAAGGAGACCATCTATGTACCTATGGGTTTTCTGGCGATCCAGATCGAACCGACCGATAGTCTGGCCCTCGAAGCTGAGTTGCGGGGGATTGCCTATAGCGATAGTCATTACTATGACATGATTGCCCGCCTCAAATTGCGTTTTGCCAAACTGGCATTTGTGGCAGCGGGCTGGCGTCATGAGGACTTGGAGATCAATGAGAAAGATATCCTGGCTACCGTCAAAGTCTCCGGGCCATTTGTGGAAGCAGGTCTGCAGTTTTAATTTTTTTGGTATTTAGAAAAAATAAGGGCGTAGCACTTGATGCTCCGCCCTTTTTCGTTTATTTAGCTTGCAGGGTGTTGATGTACATCTTCAATGAGCGCATTTCGGCAGTGCGGCCATCAATTTTTTTGCCCTTGAGGGGGCCGGTGATGCATTGATTTATAACTTTAACGAGTTTCTTGTTATCCGCAGCGTTCTCCAGGCCCTCACCGCCGGCATGGCAACTGTTGCAGCTCTTGTCATTGGTTGAGCCGCCCAGGGTCGGATCGTTGAAAAGCTTTTTGCCAAGCTCCACCGAAGATTTCCCGGCCATTGCCTGACCGCCCGTCAGTAAAATGGTTCCTGCCAGAATTGCCATTAACAGATTAGATTTTTTCATGCTCATCTCCTTTTTGAATAATTAATAAGTCGTGCGTCTTACTGTTAGTAAGGCAAACTGCAGATGATTGCAAGGAAAAGGTGAAAATAGTCGTTAGGCGATACAGGTTTGGGGAGGGGAGGGGACCTGCTACCTTATCTCATCACTGTCGATATAGGCGTAGGCGCTGTGCTTATGGATTGATTCGAAACTTTCAACTCCGGCCGAAAACCAGGTTATATCCGGGTTGCTCAGGGCCTTCTCCGCAACCTTGCGAACTACGTCCTCGACAAACATCGGGTTCTGGTAGGCCTGCTCGGTAACGAATTTCTCATCCGGTCTTTTCAGCAGAGCAAAAACTTCGCACGAGGCGGTAGACTCGATCATGCTGATCAGGTCTTCCATCCAGATGAATTTGCTGTAACGGATATTAAGGTTGACTTCGGCCCGTTGGTTGTGGGCTCCGTAGGCGCTGATCTCTTTCGAACAGGGGCATAGGGTGGTGACCGGCACCCAGACTGAAAGGACCAGGTCGTCATCGTCGCCGAGTCCGCAGGTGAAGCGACAGCGGTACTCCATCAGACTCTTGGTCCCGCTGACGGGCGCGGTTTTTTCGATAAAATAGGGGAAGGTCATCTCCATTCTGGCGGAAGCGGCATTAAGTTCCTGTTTGACCTCCTGGATCAGGTCGGGAAAGATGGTTACGCTTAAGTCATCCTGGTATTTGTTCAGGATCTTGATAAAGGTAGAAACGCAGGTTTCCCGGTAGGACTTTGGCACACTGGCCTGTAGATCAATAGCGGCAACGGTATCCTGGTGGCCGCCGTTTTTCTGGCGGATTTTCACGGGATAAGAGATGTTTTCTATGCCAACGCTCTTGATTTTCATGACCGCGAATCTAACGTTTTTTTTTCATACTGTCCAGACCCCCTTTGCTGTAATTTAGCCTTAAGGGTACAAATTGCTATTGATGCCGGAGGCAATTATGGAAGTGGTAGGTCAAATATGTTAGTCTGTGGTTTAATTATTTGAGCGGATTTTGCAATTGAGTTCAGCTGATCAAGATAAGAAAGTCAGAATCGACAAGTGGCTTTGGGCAGCCAGGTTTTTCAAGACCCGGGCTGTTGCCAGTCAGGCTGTTGTCGGTGGGCACGTCCATCTTAACGGAGAGAGGGTCAAGCCCGCCCGGTCCATTAAACCAGGTGACGAGCTACGGATTACCAGGGGTAATGATGAGTTTGTTGTCATCGTTGTCGGCCTCCATGATCGCCGTGGCCCGGCCTCTTTGGCCCGAACCCTCTATGATGAGACCGAGTCCAGTCTCGAAGCTCGGCAACTTGCCTCTGAACAGCGGCGTCTCATGGCGGCAAGCAGGCCTGTTGATCCGGTCCGTCGGCCTGGGAAAAGGGATCGCCGTTTGATCAGAAAGTTTATAAGAAATGATGATGATTAATATCATCCGGCGATAATTATTGCGGGTTAATTTTATTATTATAAAAAAATTATGAATTTAATCAGGGAGAAGTAACTATGCGTAAGATAGAAAGAGCGCTTATCAGCCTCACCGATAAATCAGGTATTGAAGATTTTGCCCGGCAGCTTGAGGAGATGGGTGTTGAAATCCTTTCAACCGGTGGCACTGCCAAGAAGATGCGTGACAACGATATTAAGGTTATGGATGTTTCTGAGTTTACCGGTTTTCCCGAGATGCTTGATGGTCGGGTGAAAACATTGCATCCCAAGGTACATGGCGGCATTCTGGCCCAGAAAACCAACCCGGATCATCTGGAGCAGATGAAGGCTCATGGCTTGCTGGCCATTGATCTGGTTGCGGTTAATTTGTACGCCTTTGAAAAAACCGTCGCCGATCCCAACTGTTCTTTGATTGATGCCATTGAGAATATCGATATCGGCGGGCCGACCATGCTTCGGGCTGCCGCTAAAAACTATCGTGATGTCACCGTGCTGGTTGATCCGGCTGATTACCCCCAGGTCATCCGTGAAATGAAGGAAACCGGCAACACCACCCTTAAAACCAGATTCCGTCTGGCGGCCAAGGTTTTTGCCCTTACCAGTCGTTACGATACGGCGATTTCCGCCTGGCTCGACAAGGTGGATGTTGATAATAATCCTGATCTAGGTTAGGAGTCTACCATGAAGATGGCAGTATTGCTGTCCGGCAGCGGCCGGACTCTGGATAATTTTCACGAACGAATTGCGGCCGGGACCATGCGGGGATCCATTGAAGTGGTGATAGCCAATGTCGCCGGGAGCCTTGGTCTGGAGAAGGCCGAAAAATATGGTTATCCGGCCTTTCATGCCAGAGACAATGAAGAGACCAACCGGATAATAGCCGATTATGATGTAGATCTGGTCCTGCTGGCCGGTTATTTGAAACTGTATCAGCCGCCGCCGCACCTGAGCAGATCGGTGCTGAATATTCACCCGTCCCTGATCCCCTCGTTTTGCGGGGCCGGTTTTTACGGGATGCGCGTCCATCGGGCCGTCAAGGAGCGGGGCGTAAAGGTTACCGGCTGTACGGTCCATTTTGCCAATGAGGCCTACGATGAAGGCCCGATAATCGTGCAGAGATGCGTGGAGGTTGGAGAAGATGATAGCCCGGAAGATATTGCGGCCCGGGTTTTCGCGGCGGAGTGTGAGGCCTTTCCGGAGGCGGTTAATTTGGTGGATGAGAGGGGAGTGGCATATTTCTGGAAATAACGGGAGGCGTTAGGCGAATGACAGGTACAAAGCAGCAGATAATGACAGCCCATGATATTGACCGAGCTTTATCACGTATTGCCCTGCAGATCGTCGAGAGGAACCGCAATGCCAATAATCTGGCTATTGTCGGCATCCATACCGGCGGGGTTTTTCTGGCTGAAAGGGTCAAGCAACTTATTCAGGCCCGGGAAAATGTTGAGGTGCCGATCGGTAGCCTTGATATCACCTTGTACCGAGATGACTGGAGCTTGGCCAGTCAGAGTCCGATTGTCAAGACCACCGACCTTAATTTCCCGGTTGAGTGCTGCACCCTGGTTCTGGTCGACGATGTGCTGTTTACCGGCCGCACCATTCGTGCGGCGCTCGATGCCATTATGGACTTCGGGCGACCTATGGTTATTCAGCTGGCAGTTCTGGTTGACCGGGGCGGGCGGGAGTTGCCAATTCAGCCTGATTTCGTCGGCATGCATGTCAATGCTGAAGATAGTGAACGGGTTGATGTGCTCCTCAAGGAGAAGGGCGGGGTTGATGAGGTAGTTCTGGAGTCTAGATAGTGTCGCCAGAAGTGCTCTTTTTGCTTTTTGCCGTATCATTGCGTTATGCTCAAAATATACAGCTCGGGATAGCAGACATATGCCAGGGCTTATTTTACTCGTAGTCCCCGGAGTCTCGTCAACTAGCTTACCTGATCTCCGGCAAAAATCCTCATTTCTGGACAGATACTTGTTAGTGATAGCCGGAAATGGCTAATCTGCTTAATAAGGGTTTACGGAACATGACTAAATATGAAGAGTCATGCAATGACCTGCGCTATGTTTTTCAACGG
>DAOVJK010000111.1 GCA_030673265.1 Pseudomonadota bacterium
AACCGGTGGGGAAGTAGCCAAAGAACTCGGCGGCACAATTAAGGAGATTGGCGAGGACATCTTGAAAGGATACGACAAGATCAGCAATATTTTGAAAAAATGAAAGACTGGAATCATCTTGAATTGCTGATTTCACCGAAAATCAAACTCCGATAAATTGCGAGCCGGAAATTTACGGATGAGGACTACATAATCAGCCCAATGAGAGAGAGGTCTATTATGGAACTGACGAAATGGGAGCCTTTTCGAGAAATGGAAGATGTCTTTGAAAGATTTTCAAGGCCACTCGGCTGGCATCACAGATTTGGTCAGGAACTGGCGAGACCCGGGAACTGGGTCCCGTGCGTCGACATCTCCGAAACCGACAAGGAGTTTGTTATCAAGGCGGAGATTCCCGATATCAGCAAAGAGGAGGTCAAGGTGACCGTGGAAAACGGGGTCCTTTCCTTTCGCGGGGAAAGGAAACAGGAGAAGGAAGAGAAAGGCAAAAAATTTCATCGGATCGAACGTTACTACGGCTCATTTTGCCGCAGTTTTTCGCTGCCCGACAATGTTGATGAAAGCAAAATCGATGCCTCCTTCAAAGACGGCATGCTGGAGCTGACCATTCCCAAGACTGAAACTAAAAAGCCCAAATCAATAGAGGTGGTGGTCAAATAGAAAATTGCTACCCGGCTGCAATAATAGATGTTGGAGTAACCATCATTTTGTTATAGACGTCAAGATTATCCCGACAAGCAAAGCTGCCTGGCCGACTACGCCAGGCAGCTTTATTTTTTTGCTGAAAAGCCTGTTCCTGTGGGTCAGAACTTTTTATTCATAGTTGAAATTTTCGTGAAGATATGAAGGGAATTTGGGAATACCTGATTTATAGAACCCGTAATATTTAAAAGTGATGACCGTACCGACCGGGGGAGGATTTTTCCGCACTGCATCGCTGAACCCTGAGCCTATCTTGAACCGCAATTTATCCAGGGGAAGTTCGACAAGCAGAGAACCCATTCGACCACCATTTCTGCCTTCCCCACCAAGATGAGCGATGACCACCGCTTCCATATCAGAATAATTTTTCAATTTCAAAACATCTTTACTTCGGCCCGGTCTATAAAAGGAACCGGACTTTCTCAAAATGATCCCTTCGCCACCAACCTCCTCGATCATTTTCAGTTCATTCTGCAGATACTCTTCGCTGGTTGCCGGTTTATGTTCAATAACGAAGACAAATTCTGACGGGTGGCGGCCAAACCACATTTTAGCAATATTCAACCGTTCTTCAAATCCGCCTGTTGCTTTTGGTACATCAAAAATCGCGAATTTCAGTTCATGCCAGCCAATATGTGCATCTTTCTGCATGACAATGCTGACTGTTTTTTCAAAAGTCCCCCGCCCACCCCATAATTCTCCCTCTACCTCGAAATCAGGAAAATTCTTCGTGAATGATTGCGGTGGGTTGAAGGGGATCCCATTTTTTGACAGCAATCTTTGGCCATCCCAATAGCCCCTTACCCCATCAAGTTTCTCACTCATCAGCCAATCGGATAAGTCAATGCCCTCTTCGTAAACAAGGGGCAGCATGATCTCCTGGGCTTGGGCGTGTTGTAGGGAAAAGCAGCTTATGAACACTAATAGGCAGATAATCTTTTTCATCATTACGCTTTCCTGTTTTTATGACCTGCAAAATAATTTCAGACAGACAGTATGCCTGTCAAGTTGGCACCCCATCGACTATATAACAGACTGTCGAAGCACACGCAATCGATATGTCAGGGGGTTGGCAAAATAATCCGCCATTCAGTTATTGGCTCCATTGATAAAAACAGGAATCATTCTTATCTTTTGAGGCAATACAATGGAGGTAATATGCCGAACACTGAACAGCGTCTGGAAGAACATCTTATTACGGATGAGCCCTTCTATCTGCCCCAGGGTGATGAAATGGGCATCGCCAAGGCAGCTTATCAACACACAATCCCCCTTCTTCTGAAAGGCCCGACCGGCTGCGGCAAGACCCGCTTCATCCAACATCTGGCCTGGCACCTTAAACGGCCACTGATAACGGTTTCATGCCATGACGACCTCTCCACCGGCGACCTGGTCGGACGTTTCCTGATTAAGGGCGGCGAAGCAGTTTGGGTCGATGGCCCCTTAACTATGGCCGTTCGCCGCGGGGCAATCTGTTATCTTGATGAGGTAGTCGAAGCCAGGAAAGACACCACCGTGGTTATCCATCCCCTTGCCGATGACCGGCGTGAACTACCCATTGAAAAACTGGGCGAACTCCTGACCGCACCGCCGGAATTCATGCTGGTCATCTCCTATAACCCCGGCTACCAGAGCGTCTTAAAAGACCTCAAGCCATCAACCAGGCAACGCTTTGTCTCGATCGAGCTCAACTATCCGAATGCGGCTCTGGAGACAGATATCGTCTGCCACGAATCGGGCCTTGACCAGGAAACCGGCGCAGCCCTGGTCCGTCTGGCCACAATGACTCGGCATCTCAAAAATGAAGGATTACCGGAAGGAGCCAGCACCAGACTATTAATTCATGCCGGCAAACTGTTTGGCTCCGGCATGGATCGGCGGCGGGCCTGCCGGGCCGCCATCAGCGAAACCCTGACCGATGAACCGGAATTGCTGGCGGCCATCACCGAAATGGTCAACTCGATTTTCTAATCGGTCTGACCGGAATGATATGATCCTCGCAATACTCAAAAAGAGATTTCTGGACCTGCTGCCGCCACCACTGCCCAGTGACTGGGAAGCGGAAGAGAACCTCGAGCAACTGACGGAACTTCCCGTCCGCTTACAGGATTTGATTCTCCAACAAGTTCCGGCCATCTGGCCGGTGAGCAACTCGCTCTGTTATTCCTACCTGGCCTGTGCCGATACCGCCATCTCTTGCCTGGGTGAAGAGCAGATCGTCAATTGGGTCGCGGCGCTCCTTGATCTCTACGAGAAAGAAGGGTTAAAAGCGGCCCAGGCCTTCATGGCTGACATCGAAAACAACTATCTATGCCAGCTCCAAGGCGAAACCGGGATCCGTTTGGACGAAGTTATCACCCGGCTCCGACCCTATGCTGAGGGGATAGTCAGACGGTCTGTTACCCTTGAGGAAGGCACCAGACTTTATACCGATACCGCCCGCATCTTCCTGCCCGGCAAGTTGACGGTATTGCCAAGCACAACCGAGAATTTTCTCTTATACAAACTGATGCTCACCACCCAGCTGGCCCTGATCAATAGCTGTACCTATGAAATGGTTATCGGCGGCGATTCTTCCTTTGCCCAGGTCCTGCAGGAAAAACATGGATCTGGTCATAGCCCCGAACAGATAAAGATCGAAGACTTCTGGAATATATTCCCGGAACCACGACTGGCAGAGGATCTCTTCACCCTGGCCGAAGGCTGGCGAATTGGCGAACAGATGGCCGCAGATTTTCCGGGATTATGGAGGGATACGGTCGGGCTTCGCCGGCAGCTGGCAGAGCAGCGCCGGCCCTTGTCTTCCTTAAAGGGTAAAAGCCGGGTGGTCGAGGCCTTGAGCCTCTACCTGATGAACGGCCGAACCGACCAGGCGAGCGGTCTTAGCAACCAACACTTTAGCTGGCTCACAAACCAGCTCAGCGAACCAGCCCGAACTGCCAAAGACTCAGCCCTTAAGGCGGCGGCAATCTATGCCCTGCTCAACAACATCCAACAACCTTACGAACCGGTGGAACCCCTGCCCTATCTAGGCAGATTGCAGCCGGCCGCAGCCCACCAGGTCCACCTGCAGGAGCGGGCTGAAACCAAGGAAAAATTCATCAAAGCCCTGGCCGCTATCCTGGCGGACAGCAAGCCGTCGACAGCTGACATGCAAAGTAAAGATAACGAGTTCGGAGAACCACCGGCCAGATTGAATAGTGATGACGCAACCGCCCTGCTGATCGCGCCAGGCCCAAAAGATCAATCTGAACCGCCGGAAACAGCCAACAACCTATCCGAGCCCAGCCAGCTCCTGATCATCGATGGCCCTGCTATTGAGATCCCTGAGGCGCTCAAAGAACTGGCCGCCGAAATCAAGGCCGATCTCGGTCTGATCCCGAATGAATATATCTCCGCCGCCCACGGCTTGGCCGGTAAGGGTGAGCCACCAGAAAATATTGGTTCTGATCGCGAAGGGAAAAGTCTGCAGGGGGTAATTACTTACGACGAATGGGATTACCGGCGGGCCGGATTCCGTAAGGACTGGTGTCTACTCAATGAAAAAATGGTCCGGCCGGTCAAGGGCACCTTCGTGCAAAACACAATGGATAAGTACCGGGGACTGCTGATCAAGCTTAAAAAACAGTTCGAGATGCTCCGCTGTACGGAACGTTTAGTCAAGAGACAACGGGATGGCGATGATATCGACCTGGACGCGGTCATTGAATCGATCTCGGACATCCGGGCCGGCAGGTCTGGCTCGGAACAACTCTTCGTCAGGTTGAAGCGTGACGACCGGGACATTGCCGTAATGTTTTTAATCGACATGTCATCATCAACCGAGGGCTGGGTCGGTGAGGCGCTCAAGGAAGCCCTGATCCTGATGGGCGAAGCGCTGGAAGTTCTGGGTGACCGTTATGCCATCTCCGGCTTTTCCGGGATGAGACGGAGCCGATCTGATTTTTACCATATCAAGGATTTTGCTGAAAATTATAATAAAGAGATAAAGGGGCGAATCGCCGCAATTACGCCCCAGGAATATACCAGGATGGGGCCGCCAGTTCGACATGCGACCAAGATATTGCAAGAGGTGGACGCCAAGGTCAGGCTGCTGATAATTCTTTCGGACGGTAAGCCGGAGGATTACGACGACTACAAGGGGGAATACGCCATTGAAGACACCCGCCATGCCTTGATCGAGGCCAAAACGGTCGGCATCCACCCCTTCTGCATCACTATCGACCAGCAGGCCCACGACTACAACGCCCATATGTACGGCGAGGTTAATTACATCTTTCTGGACAAGGTCAGTGACCTGCCGCTCCGCATGCCGGCTATCTATCGAAACCTGACAACTTGATTACTAACCAGGAAAGCATAAGGGCAGGTTAGTTGCGCCATTATTTCTTCTGCATAACAAAAAGATAACCCTGCAACCACTGGCCTTTTTCCTTGCGTAAATCAACTTCCCGACAAGCCTCCACTGAAAACCCATATTCCCCGGCCAGACCCACCAGATATTCCTCTGCATAGGCATAGCGGCCGGAAGCCTGCAGTTGGTGATCACCAGGGCCTTGCAGCTGTTCGACCGTGAACAGCAGGTGGCCGCTCGTCCCGACCCGATTCTGAACTGATGCGAAGAAAGGAGCAAGGTCACCCAGATATATTAAAACATCAGCGACAACGATTAGATCAAAAACTCCGCCATAACCGACAAGAAACTCCACAATTTCACCACAGTGGAGTTCATCATAATCACCCTTCTCTGCCGCCTTAGCCAACATTTTGCCGGACAGATCAACCCCGACCATCTGCTTGGCAATATCCCTGAATCGACTGCCGACCAGACCGGTGCCGCAGCCAAGATCGGCTACCTTGGGGAACTGCTGATTCGGGCCAAGCAGCTCGCCCGCGATTTCTCTCAGCAACTCAGGTGAATTATAGCCAAGATCACCGGTAAGGCTATTATCGAAATTATCCGCATAGCTATCAAAAAGGTCCCGGACGTAATCGCGGGGGGCAGAATCCCGGCCGCAACCGGTCAGAGCAGCCAGCATATACTCAGCCGATTCAACCTGATGGCCAAGCTCTATCGCCTTAGCGTAACACTCAATCGCCTGGTCGAGCCTATCGACCGTCTGAAGAACAATCGCCAGATTTGTGTAAGCGGCGCCATAATCCGGCCGCAGGCTGATCGCTTTGCGGTAACAGGCCTCCGCCCGTTCCAACTCTTTTAGCTGTTTGCAGACCACCCCAAGCGAGTTATGTAGTTCGGCATTCTCGGGGTCGAGCTCCAAAGCTTTTTGATAATGGGCGGCGGCGGCCTCGAGGTTGCCCTGCTTAGTCAGGGCTACCGCCAGATTATAATAGGTATCAATATCATCAGGCCGGGCGACCAGAGCCTGTTCGTAACAGGTGACGGATAGATCATAAGCCCCCTGTTCGAAATGAATAAGGCCAAGATTGTAGAAGGCAGTGGCGTGGGCAGGATCGAGCTCGACCGCCTGTTGATAGCAATGTAGCGCCTTCTCCAGCTCCCCTTGCTGATAACAAACCAGCCCGAGATTATAATGGGTGTCGGTGTGGTTCGAATTTTGAGTAATTGCTTGCCTGTAAGTAGCGGCTGCTTTATCCAAGAAACCTTGGTCTCGATAGGCATTGGCCAGCTGGGACAGAACTTGAAAATTATCCGGTTCATGCTCAAGCACTTTATTATAACATAAAATAGCCGCCGACAATTCGCCGTTACTCTGCCTGATCATACCCAGGTTAAAACAGGCATAGATGTTATCCGACTGAACCTTTAGAACTCCCTGGTAAATTACGGCTGCCTCAGCAAAGAGGTTCTCATCAAGAAAGGCCAAAGCCCGCTGCAGCATCTCTTCAATAGCTTCAGGAGATGATAAAGAAGTGACCTGCGCAGAGTTCTGCTGATCTAAATAATGATTTGCTTCCATAAGTGATTACGACCAAAGATCTCTGCCTCTGAATTTCCCCAGGACATCAATCTTCTCAACTCGGTTTGATTAAATTGGCAAACAAAGTCGTCAATTTTTTAATTAAATCCAATTCGCTATAAATTAAGAAGACACGAAAGAGATAGGCGCAGACCAGATCTAAATTGGAATAGGCACCGCATTATTTGCATTCCACCTCAAATATTATGACCTAGTGCAAAATGGCCTAGCTAATCCAGCCTTTTAGTTTGATAAAAGAAGATCCTCGAACCTACCCGATCCGGGGATCTTTTTTGGGACAACATCTTTCTGATCAACCGGGGGAATACCGCCTGATTAAATTGTCCTTACATCCTGATCTTTGCTTCTGTTTTAGCGGGGTTCTTTGCCAATCTTATATAATGATTGGCGGCGACCTTAGCCAGACGCCCCATTACTTGCGGCAGATCGGAACTAGCCCAAACTGTGTTAAAATCATCAGATGAGAGCAATCGCTCATGTAGTTGGAAATGGGGGTCACTATCGGGCAGCAAATTGGTGTCATCAAAATTAAAGGTCATTCCCCCTGCAAAAACACTATTAAATAGATCTTGAGCAGTATAGGCAAAAAACTTCTTAAGGTCTTCAGTTGATTCGGCGTGATTAACCTTGTTTCTGAAATCATGGAGAATGATCTTTTCAATTTTGCTATATGACATCCTTTTCGACATGGTTGCTCTCCAACTAGAAGTTTATCTTCAATCTACCGAGCTACACTGGGGCCTAATTTCATTATGGAAACAACAACAAATGGATGTCAAACAAAAAAACCGCCACGCAAAGCCATCAAGAGATTAGGTTAACGGTGACTTTGCGTGAATTTGCATCAGGAATATATCCTGTCATGGCTTTTCTTCAAAAAACTCCTTGGTTCCTTTTTTAATATCTTTGCCAAGTTTTTTAAAACCTTTGCCAATATCCTTGCCGCCCTTTTTGAGTGCTCCGGGAACCTTTTTGGATTCGTGGGCAATCTCTTTGCCGGTTTTCTTCAGGCTCTTGCCGACTTCTTTGGATTCCTTTTTGGCTTCACCCGGAACCTTTTTGGATGTTTCTTTAATGTCTTTACCGAATCCCTTAAAAAAAGTTCTGAGCTCGCGCCCAATCTCTTTAATGGTGGCACCAGCCCCCGTCTTCTTGACGGTCTTCGTGGGAATTTCTTTTACTTCCCTGGTAACTTCAGGGGTTTTCACTTCCTTCTTCTCCCAGAACCAGGCCGAAGCGGGATCAGCCGCCAGAATGACCAGGAGAACAACCAGCCAAATCGTATTTTTCCTCATTACTCACCATCCATCCGTTACAAGTGCATACACGTTCAAGAGCAACTATCGATTAAGCGGAGCGAAATCTAATCATCCTGGACTCAGCCGATTTCATCTTGGTATTGACCCGGGCTGCCACCTTCATCCGTACCGCGCTGCCAACTGAGGTTATCACATTGATAGCCCGCAGGCTATTTTCTACGTACTATAAAGATGCACATAATTCTCAGCCCGGTTATCTGCAACACTTCTTATACTTCTTGCCACTCCCGCATGGACATGGCGAGTTACGACCGATCTTTTCAGAACGAGCCTGGGGCGGTTTAATAATATCGCCATCAACGTAAAACCATTGATCGTCTTCTTTGATGAAGCTTGCTTTCTCGTGGAGGCCCAGAAGCGCGCCTTGTGACCTGTAGCTGGCCACGAACTCAACAATCCCCGCCTCGTCATCTTCTCCTCCGGCCTCGGTATCCTTGATTTCCAGACCGCACCATTCAACTGCTTGACCGTCATCAAACTCATCTTCCTCCGGACGAGTAGTTTCATGGCAGGTCTTGAGAACATAGGGGTAATCCTTAACAACATAGGCAGTATAACGCGATCTCATCAGGGCCTCGGCAGTCGGCGGTGGCTTTGTGCCGGCCAAAATCGGGCCACAACATTCATCTAGTTCTTTTTCGGAATTGCAAGGACAAACGGACATATCAGAAACCTCTTAGAATTAGTATTTGATGATTTAAAGATATCAACCAATGTGATCAGGGTTTCCCTGATCAGCGATACATAAAATGTGCTAGACAAATAATATGCGGCGCTTCACCACTCCTACCCATATTATTTTTCTGGTTCAAGTGCTGTTGTCCCCTGGCCTTCTTTGACCAGTTGCCAATTAAATTTAAACAGATAAGTTCTGGCCAGATACACTCCGCCTGCGGCCAATGCCGCCACAGCGCCAACAACCGCCATAATCATATAGAAGCGGTCGACACTGTATTCATCGGTAATATGGCCGCCGGTGTAAGTGGCTATCG
>DAOVJK010000296.1 GCA_030673265.1 Pseudomonadota bacterium
AGAAGAGCGGTCTCACTGCCGGCGAGGTTGACCGAATTCAGCAGCTTTACAGTGACAAGGATATCTATGCCCTTACCGGGGCAACGATCTCCAGCAGATCGGTTACCAACGGGGTGAAGGCGATAGTCAAGAAATTCGCATACCGGGTTTCTATCCTCGACCAGGTCCTCGCTGAGCAGGGGATCGAGGTCTCTTTTTAACGGAACGGCAAGGACAGTAATTTCCGGAGGAATATTGTGGCAACCGATAAGTCAAATTTTCAGCTCGTAGTCAACGGCATCCTGAATGAGAACCCGATCTTCCGTCTGGTCCTCTCCATGTGCCCGGCGGTTGGGATCAGTACCACCGTGATGAACGGTTTCCTGCTCGGTATTGCCGTTCTCTTTGTCCAGGTATTTTCCAGTGTGACCATTGCCATCTTCAAGGATGTGATCCACCCGCGGATCAGGATCCCTACTTATACACTGACCATTGCCACCTGGGTGACGATTATTGATATGGTTTTGGCCGCCTATATGCCCGAGGCCTACGCTAGGATGGGGATCTTTGTTAAGCTGATCGTCGCCTTTGCGATTATCACCATGCGGTTAGAGATGTTTGCCTGCAAAGAGTCGGTCACTGCCTCTTTCTGGGATGGGATCGGGATGGGTCTTGGTTTTATGGCCGGGATGATGGCCTTGGGCTTTGTCCGGGAGTTGCTTGGGTTGGGTACGGTTCTTGGCTACGATGTCCTTGGCTTTAAACCGCTGCTCTTTTTCGTCCTGCCCTTTGCCGGCTTCTTTTGCGTCGGGATGATGATGGCCTTTTTTAATTATATCGAGATCGTTTACAAACGAGCCAAGGCAACGCAAGGCTGATTATGAAAACTAATGTGATTATAAGACGGATACTGGTGGCGCTGATCCTTTTTTGCAGTCTGCCGACCCTGGCCCAGGCCGAACTGATCTCCGGCAAGTCCTTCGGTGGGGAAGACAATGAGATCGTTGTCAATTTCGCTCAAGCTGTTGACCGTGCCGTGGTCGCTAACCCCGATAATTATATAGTCTATGAAGAGCCTGATCCCGATATCCGCTTGAGCTTGCAACAGATTGTAGTATCTGAAGACGGCAGGTCAGCGACGCTGGTTTTTAGCGAAGCGCTTAACACCACCCAGACCCATGTGGTTTCAATTAAAAATATCACCCCTTCGGTCCTGGAGTCGTTCAAGGTCTCTAAATCCTATCTGGGCTACCTGCTGTCGATCCTGATCGGGGCGATGCTGATCAATAACTTCGTATTTACCAAATACCTGGGCCTCTGCGTCTTCTTCGGCACCTCGAAGCGCAAGGACACCGCCAAGGGGATGGGGATTGTTTTTACCCTCGTGATCGTGGTCAGTGCGATTATGAGCTGGTTCTTCTACCAGTTCTTCCTTAAGCCCTTCGATCTCAATTTCCTGCAGATTGTGGTCTTTATCGGTCTGGTTTCTCTGACCGTCCAGGCCGTAGATACCGTCCTCCGCAAGGTCAATCCGATCCTGTTCAATGCCTTCGGGGTTTATCTGGTTCTGGTTATCGCCAACTGTATTATCATTGCGGTACCATTGATTCTGGCCGATAACGAATACAATTTTTATGAATCGTTTATGTTGTCTCTCGGGGCCGGTTCCGGTTTTCTCCTAGCCCTTTATCTGATGAGTTCGGTCCGGGAGAGATTGGAACTTGCCAATATTCCTCCGACGTATAAGGGCATTCCGATTGCCTTTGTGGTAGCCGGACAGTTTGCTCTGGCATTTTTGGGTTTTTCCGGGCTGTCATTGTTTTAGGACAGTGGGCCTTTTTTCTGCACAGGTGTAATAGATGGATCCAGCATTAGTACAAATAGCCTTAGGCGGTGTTGCCCTGCTCGTCTGTATCGGTCTCTTTTTCGGGATTGGTCTGGCCCTGGCAGCGCATAAATTTGCCGTAGAAATTAATCCGTTGGTTGAAGAGGTCCTTGAGTCCCTGGCCGGTGCCCAGTGCGGCGGCTGTGGGTTTCCCGGCTGCGAGGGTTATGCCATTGCGGTGGTCAATGACCCGGATGTGCCTCCCAACCTCTGTTATCCAGGCAAGGAACAGGTTGCCGAACGGGTGGCTGAACTCACCGGCAAGAAGATGGCGGCCATGGACGATATGATCGCAGTGGTCCGCTGTTCCCGGATAGAAGGACGGGTCAGTCATAAGCATGAGTATATCGGTTTTGCCTCCTGTACCGCCGCCAACCTCGGCTTTGGCGGGCCGTCGGCCTGTCAGTATTCATGTATTGGTCTTGGTGAGTGCGCCGCCGTCTGCCCCTTTGATGCGATCACCATGGTCGAAAGTTTTCCGGTAGTTGATCCTGATAAATGTGTGAGCTGCGGCACCTGCGTCAAGACCTGTCCGAAACAGGTTATCGAACTGATGCCCTTGAAGGCCAGAGTCTGGGAGCCATGCAGTACCAAGGACCTGGGTAAGAACGTGATGAAGGTCTGCGGGGTCGGCTGCATCTCCTGTCAGAAATGTGTTAAGGCCTGCCCGGCCGAGGCGGTTACCCTTGAGGGTGGCTTGATCAGGATTGATCATCCCAAGTGCATCGCCTTTGGCCCCGACTGCCAGGAAGTATGTGTGGCCAAGTGCCCGCGGAAGATATTCAGAAAGTATGAAGGTCGGCAGATTATCGCCAGGGAACCGACGCCCTTGAAGATGGCCTCGTAATTAAGGTTCCATTTTATTCCCACAAGAGGAAGATGATGAAAATTTCCACTATTACTCAGGTTCAATCTACTATGAGAAGAAGATCATTTCTAAAACTTTCCGGCCTGCTCGGTCTGGGAGTGGCGACCGCCACCCTGCTGCCGCTGGATCAGGCTGAAGCGGTGTTCTTTGGCAACAAGGAGTACAAGGTTTCCCGAACCAAGCTGGCGATGGGCACCTATGTCTCCATGACCGCGATCCATTCTTCCCGTGATCAGGCCGAAAACGCCATCGGCCTGGCCTTCGATGAGATTGAGCGTTTAAGCAAGGTACTCAGCCGCTACGACAGCAGCTCACCGGTCAGCGATCTTAATGGCAATGGTCTCCTCAAGGGGGCGCCCCGGGAAGTAGTGGAAATGGTGGCCAAGTCGCTGCAATACCATCGCCAGACCCACGGGGCTTTCGATATTACCGTCCAGCCCCTGGTCGACCTTTATAAGAATAGTTTCAAGAATGGCGGGAAACCAACCGATTCCGAAGTTGCTGTAGTTATCCAGCGGGTCGGGGCTGAGCATCTTCGCCTCGAAGGTAGTGACATCCGTTTGCTGAAGAAGGGTATGGGCATCACCCTCGACGGGATTGCCAAGGGTTATATCGTCGATCGGGCCGCAGAGGTGTTGGCCGCCCAGGGGATCGCCAATCACCTGATTAATGCGGGCGGCGATATCCGCACCAGTGGCGTGGCCGCCAAAGGCAAAGCGTGGACTGTGGCCATTCAGGACCCGGCCAAGCAGAAGCATTATCCCGATGTCATCCAGATGGCTAGCGGCGCCATCGCTACTTCCGGGAATTACGAGGTATTCTACGATCAGGAAAAGGTTTTCCACCACATAGTTGATGGTCGTACCGGCCTTTCCCCGCAGATCTCCGCCAGTGTTACGGTCAAGGCCGACACCGTGATGAATGCCGATGCCATGTCAACCAGTGTCTTCGTGATGCAGCCGACTGATGGTATCCGTTTTATCAATAAACAACCCGGGGTCGAGTGTCTGGTGGTTGGTAATAATGGCCTGGTTGCCAGGTCGAACGGTTGGCAAGCTTAAACTTAGAAGAATTGATACCATGATTTTTAAGGGGAGGCCGTTTGGCCTCCCCT
>DAOVJK010000254.1 GCA_030673265.1 Pseudomonadota bacterium
ATCCGTATAGCACCCCTCAAGGGGGTATTGTCCAGAATCTGCTGTATAAGGCTTTCAGCATACTAAAGTATCGGAGTCTCCCTCTGGCCGCGTACCTGCTGTAAACATCATACTTTGCCTATCGAGCGTTTCGCAATCGGGCATCTCGACGGGTGAAATATGCGGGTTAGCAAGTGATTGCCGGGAATCTTTATTGCCGGGCAGAGACGGGAAGGGGAAAAATTCAGGGAAAAGCTGAAGGAGTCTTCAGCCAACCGGGATGGTGATGGTGAAGACCGTCCCCGCGCCGGGGCTACTGGCAACTTCAACCTGGCCGTGATGGGCCTGAACAATGTGTTTGACGATCGCCAGCCCCAGACCGGTGCCGCCCAGCTTGCGACTTCTGGCATTATCGCTTCGGTAGAACCTTTCAAATAAGCGGGGCAGATGCTTACTGGCGATGCCTACCCCGAAATCTTCGACCCGGATAACCACCGAATCATTAATCAATTGGCCAGCGACCAATATCTGGCTGCCTTGATCACTGTATTTGACGGCATTGATGATCAGGTTGGTAACCGCCTGCTGGAGCAGAGGGCTATTGATCGCGGCCATAAGATTGGCCGGACACGTAACGGTGATCGCCAGATCCTTTGCGGTCGCTTTCGGGGTACAGGCCTCAACCGCATCGGCTAGAAGTTCATCGAGTGGGCTGCGCTCAAGGTTTATCTGCCGATTATCCTCTTCCTGCTCTATCCTTGATAGGGTCAGGAGGTCGTCAACGATGGCGTTAAGGCGATTTGCATGCTTCAAAATGATCTCAATGAAGCGACCAGCCGAGGCCGGATCTGCCATGGCTCCGTCCTGCAGGGTTTCGACAAAGCCCTTAATGGCGGTAATCGGCGTCTTTAACTCATGGGAAACATTGGCGACAAAATCACTCCTGACCTTTTCAAGACGGCGAAGTCTGGTTACATCGTTCAGGACCACCAGACAGCCGATTTTCTCCTGGACGCCATCCCGCAGCGAAGTGCCGTGGCCATGGAGAAAAATCTCATTGCCGGACTCATGCAGAACCACCTCATCCTCCATCGGGGACTTGAGAGCAAGCGATTGGCGGATAAACTTGAGGAGGTCAGGGTTCCGAACTATCTCGACGATTGATCGGCCGGCCAGTTCCATCTCCTTAAGACCCAGCAGGTCAAGCGCAGCTTTATTGACACTTAAAAACCGTTCATCCATATCGATTACCAGAACAGCTTCGACCATACTGGTAAATACCGCTTCCAGTTCATTGCGCTGGCCGGTAACCGTCCGGATCCGGTTATCAAGTTGCCGGGCCATCTTGTTCATCGCCGTCGCCAGTTGATCCAGCTCTAAAGAGATACTTTTATCCCGGCCAAAAACGATCTTTCTCGTCAGGTCTCCCTGGGCGAAGCGCTCGGCAAGATGCCGAATCTTTTCAATGGGGCGGCTTATTCTTCTTGAGACCACCAGGGTTATCAGGGCCGCGACAAAGATCAGAACAATGGCACTGAGCAGTATCTGGGCATAGACTTGGTGGAGGGCTTCATCAATAGATGTAACCGGAAGAGACAGGCGCAGAACTCCGACTGTTTGGTGATTGCTGCCCCGGACAGAGGCCTTGCCAAAAATGGGGATGGCCACATACAACATGTTCTGCTGCAGGGTATGACTGTACCTTATCGAGGAACCAGTCTGGCCGATCAGGGCCTGACTGATCTCAATCCGGTCGGCATGGTTATCCATTTGTCCGGCTTGTTCATCGGAATCGGCAGCAACCTCTCCTGACTTTAAAATCAAGGTTACTCTGGTTGCAGATTCCTGGCCGATGGCTCTGCACAACGGCGCGAGGATCTCCCGCTTATCTGAAATAAATGGCTCCTCAACCTGCTTCAGGATGAACCGGGCCCGGATCTTCAGGTTATCGGCGGTCTGATCCAGGAAAAAAATCCGCATGGAACTGGAGGCATACCAACTGGTTGCTACCAGAGCAATGATGATGACCAGGACTAGCGGCGGATAAATATGCCATAAAAGTCTTTTTCTTTTCACGTATTCAGTCTCTGAACCGGTAGCCCACGCCCCGAATGGTTTCTATCAGGTCGTTATTGTCACCGAACTTCTTCCGCAAGCCGACGATCTGGACATCAACCGCCCGATCAGTTATCGAGAAATTTACTTCATGGATCGCGGCAACTATCTGCTTTCTGGTAAAAACCCAGCCGGGACGGCTAGCCAGATAATAAAGGATCCGAAATTCTGTGCTGGTCAGCTTAAGAGGGGTGCCGCCAAGTATCACCTCGTGGCGGGCGGGATCGATAACCAGATCGCCAATTCTGATCTTGTCTCGGTCGACATTCTCTTCACGGCCCTTCCTCCGGAGAATGGCCCGCAGCCTGGCGATCAAAATGCGGGGGCTGAATGGTTTAGTTATATAGTCATCAGCGCCGAGTTCAAGACCGGCCACTATATCGGTTTCCTCGCCTTTCGCAGTAAGCATCACCAGGGGGATATTCCGGGTGGCTTCATCCTGCTTGAATAGTCGGCAAACGTCGAAGCCAGCTATGCCGGGCAGCATCAGATCAAGGATAATCAGGTCGGGAGACTCAGCCTTAATTGCCGCGATAGCTTTTTCTCCCGAATCAAGTCCGTTGACCCGGAAGCCCTCTTTTTGGAGATTGTAGGAGATGAGTTCGAGAATATCTTCCTCATCTTCGACAACCATAATGTATTCATTCGGCAATTATAGAGTTCCTGTTTAATTTAACTTATTGGCAATTTGATTAGTAAACCATACCCGGCAAGTTATGACTACCTGCCTTCGGTTCTGCCCCTTTTTTTCCTGGCCGGTTCTTTTTCGTGTTCCGCCGTCAGTCTTCAGGCCTCCTTACTTAGGGGGATCCTGCCCGCCTGGACACCCTTGCGTCGGGCCATGATTAATCCGGACTTAAGCTTTGTGCAGATATCGGGGTCTAACTCGTGATAATACATGAAAAGGTCAGATCTTCCCTTGTTTTGTTACTTGCTCAACCGTTGTGCTTGTCTTGTTTATCATATCCGGATGTTTCGCAGCTGAAATTTTGTTCCGGCCATTTCGTCCGTGCTGACATTGAATCGGCTAGCAGAGCGCCTATCCTTGAATAATGGCATGATTTCGTCAACCTTATACCGACTGAGCCCGTAGCGTCATCTTTCTAACTACCTTTTCAGAAAGGATGAATTCCAGTTTTTTCTTCTGCCTCTTTGCTCAAATCTGTATACTGTCACTTGATAAGTCTATTTTTAACAGGGGCGATATGAACCTTTTCACCTATGCCTGTCGCAATATCTGGAGGACCCGTCAGCGCAACGGGGTTATTATCGGAGCCATGGCCTTTGCCGGTTTCATAATGATCTTCTATGCTACTCTCATGGAGGGCCTTCTCTATACCACCGAACAAAACGCCACCGTCATGGAGACCGGTCAATTCCAGATCCATGCCGAAGGATATCGGGACGATCCCGATCTTTATAAGCGCATTGCCGATCAAGAGGCAATCCTTGCCGTTATTGAAGAAAAAGGTTTTCGGGGGGCACCGAGATTATACGGCTTTGGTCTGGCGGCGGCCGGCGCTTCTTCGGCTGGCGTGCAGATTCGGGGCGTTGATGTTGACCTGGAAAGCAAGGTCACCGATGTTCATCGCCATCTGTTGGCCGGTGCCTGGCTTACCGAGATGGATCCGACCGGGGTGGTGCTCGGCCGGCGGCTGGCCAGAATTCTCGGGGTCAAGACCGGCAGCGAGGTGATTATTGTCAGCCAGGGGGCCGATGGTTCGATGGCCAATGATCTTTATATCGTCCGGGGGATTTTGAAGTCGGTCGGGGAGGGCATTGACCGGGGCGGTTTTTTTATGGTCGAGCAGGCTTTTCGGGATTTGATGGTGCTGCCGGAAGGGGTCCATGAGATCGCCGTACGCCACGGTGATGAAAATATCAATCTTGATAACGGCACCGAGGAGCTGGCTGGCTTGGCGCCCGGTCTGGAGGTTATGAACTGGCGGCAGTTGCGGCCGGTGGTGGCCAGGATTCTGGATATCTCAAGATTCTCCCTGTTGTTGATGCTGATCATAACCTATACCGCGGTTGGGATTCTTACCCTTAACAGCATGTTGATGGGGGTTTTCGAACGGATCCACGAGTTCGGCATTATCAAGGCTCTGGGCGTCCCGCCCTGGCAGATCTTCTCCTTGATCACGGTGGAGGCGGTTGTCCAGGTGGTGATCGCCTCCTCGCTGGCCCTGGCGACGGCGGTGCCGCTGTCAATTTATTGTGAGACCCACCCGGTCGATCTGACCTCGCTGGCTTCAACCTCGGCATCCATTGCCGGTATTGCCCTTGATCCTCTCTGGTACTGCCGGGTGACGGTCGATTCGATGGTCAGTCCGGTTCTGGTCCTGTTCATCGTTTCAATGATTGCGATAATCTACCCGGCCGCCAAGGCCTCTTTAATCAAGCCGTTGCAGGCCATCCATCACAGGTGAGCGATGAACTTTGCAGAATCATTTCGCATAGCCTGGCGTAATTTGCTCCGCAACCGGCGGCGGACATTGATTACCTCCTTTTCGGTGGCTTTCGGGGTTCTGTTGTCTGTGACCTTTACTGCCTCGGGAGACTATTCATATACCAATATGATTGACAGCAGTGCCACTCTGGGCTTCGGCCATCTGGCCGTTGAACCGCCGGGTTATAATGACACC
>DAOVJK010000246.1 GCA_030673265.1 Pseudomonadota bacterium
AAATAAAGGCCTGGCCTCGGAGATTCTTGGTGAAATACCAGAGGGTGGTGATTTCTACCTGCATGAGGGGCGAGGTTGCAGCCATTGCGGCAACAGCGGTTATTCGGGCCGGGTCGGCTTGTATGAATTGCTGGTGGTTAATGAGGCTCTGGCCCGAGCGATCTCCACCATGGGGGTGTCCAGAAGGGGTGGCGATCTGGGTGACCTGAAGCGGATCGCCAGGGAAAACGGTTTCACAACCATGTACGAAGACGGTCTGGCCAAGGCCCGGGAGGGGATAACCTCACTGGCCGAGGTTATCCGAGTGGCAGGCAGGTGATTTAAATGCCGGTATTTAGCTATATAGCCCAGGATTCCGCTAATAATGTCAAGCGGGGCACCCTTGATGATGCCAGCCGTGAGGCGGTTGCCGCCCGGTTATTGAAGTCGGGACTGCGGCCCATGGAAATACGTCGGGCCTTTGAGAGTAAAAGCCGTTTTTCATTTAAGGGTTTTCGGCGTAACAGGGTTCGCCTGCAGGATATCGATTTTTTTACCAAGCAGGTTTCGTTGTTGCTGGGGGCTGGCTTGTCGCTGGACAAGGCCTTGCGGACCATTAAACAGCACAGTCATAATGTGCCGTTTAGTGAGTTTGTCGGAGATCTTGAGCGGCAACTCAAGGAGGGTAAGTCTTTTTCCGAGGCCTTGTCTGCTTATCCGAAATATTTTTCGCCGATGTACGTGAATATAGTCAAGGCCGGTGAAGAAGGTGGTATTTTGTCGGCGATGCTGACCAGAATCGCCGAATACCAGGCAACCTCCCAGGAACTCAAAAAATTTATTATCTCCGCCTCCATTTATCCGGCATTTCTGTTGCTGGTCGGACTGGGGGCAATCATAATTCTGGTTACCGCAATTTTGCCGCGCTTTGAACTGTTGTTTGAGGGAATGGGGCAGGATCTGCCGTTGAATGTCAGGATCATGATCGATTCGGCTCGGGTGATCAGCGATCATCTCGTTATCTTTGCCATGTTTTTGGCGGGGGTGCCTTGGGCTCTGTTTCAATATTTTCGTAGTGAGCAAGGGCAGGAGGCGCTTGATCGGTTGTCGCTTCGGTTGCCGGTGATATCTTCTTTTGTCAGAGACCTTGAGACCACCAGAATTTTCAGGACCCTTGAGGTCTTGGTTAACAACGGGGTCCATCTGGCCACAGCTCTGAAAATCAGTAGCGGTGTCGCCGGGAATCGTGAATTCCAGCGGTTGCTCAATCGGGCTACCACGGCCTTGAAGGAAGGCCAACGGGTCGGGCTTAAACTTAAGGGGGCCGGGTTGTTGCCTGATCTGGCTGGCGATCTTTTGGCAATTGGCGAGGATTCGGGGCGGGTCGGTCTTGTCTGTAGTCAGATCGCCGATCATTACGAAGACAGTTTGCGAATGAAGACTAAGCGGATAATCGCCCTGATCGAACCAATTTTTATCCTGCTTATCGCTCTGGTTGCCGGCTATGTGGTTATTTCGATGCTTTCCGTTATTCTCAGCATTAATGATATCGCCTGATGGCCATGAGCGGCTGCCATCGAAAAAATTTGGCGTTAGCTAACACCAGGGGATTCTCTCTTTTCGAGATTCTGGCAGTAATGGTTATTCTGGGTCTCATGGTCGGGACGGCAATCCCGACCGTGGGCCGTATTTACGACAATCTGAAATTCCGGCGGCAGATCAGGGCATTCAGCTCCGTCTTACGTTATGCCAAGTTGGTGGCGGTTACGCGCAGGGAGCCGGTAAGCCTCAAGCTTTCCGAAGATGAGGAGTGTGTCTTTCAGCTGACCGGGCCTGTTGAAGAGAGCAGGGACTGCAATCTCGGGGAAGAAGATGTTTTGAGCCTGGAGCCGGGGGAGATCTTTTTTTATCCGGAGGGCACCGCGACGCCGGCTTTGTTGACCTTTGCAAGAGGGGAGCGAGTAAGGCGAATCCGGCTGGATCTGCTTAGCGCCCGGCCGGTTGTTGAATAAACTGAAATGGTTCCAGATTGGAGTTTAGTTGCTTTTTTAACTTTGGCTGAGATCATTGCAGTAGGTCAAGCAAGACGAGGCGGCTTTTTTTGATGATGTTGACGGATTTTGATAGAATAAATTTGGCAGGGTCGCAAAAGGGGGTCACCCTGATTGAGTTGATGGTGGCTATGCTGCTGTTGGTCATGGTCACGTCGATGCTTTATTCGGTGCTTAATGTTGGGATTAAGTTCTCTCAAAAAGGCGAGGATCGGCTGGCGGTTATTGGGCTGGAGCGATCCTTTCTGGACCTGCTGCACCGACAGGTTCATGGTGTATGGTACGACCAGCGCCAGAAAAAATTGATGATTGTTGTCGAGGAAAACCTGTTGAAGATGGTCACCACTTCTCCTCTGGTGGAGCGGAATGCCGGGCTGGTCCTGGCCGTCTATCTGTATGATCCGGGTGAGGAGGTGCTTTATTATACCGAGAAGCTGGATTTTTATAATATTGATTATGATGAGAATTATTCGCCGGATCCCGCTGAAATGATTGTGCTGCTGCGCGACATTGATGAAATTGACTGGCAGTATGATGATACAGAGGGTGTTTTGGCCGTTTCTTATCTGGGCCAGGAATATGAACTGTTGCCCAGATCCTGGCAGTTTGAAGGTGAATTGTGAGTAGGCGATCCGGCATTGGTAAAGGTGGTGGCTTTACTCTGCTGGAGGTCTTGCTGGCAGTCACTATCCTGGGGATGGCTTATCTGGCGATTATGCAGAATTTTTCCGTCTCTCTTCAGAACATTGAGCGTCTTGACCGCAATGGCGGCCAGCTGTTCATGGCGCAATTGGAGATGGAAAAACATTTTCTGGTCGGCAATCTTGGCGAGGAAGTCGGCGGCGAGATTTTTGCCGAGGGCGGTAAATATGTGATTATGCTTACTGGAGATGAATCCGGTAAGCTGAGCACCTTGAGCCTTAAAGAGTTATGATGGACTGCGGCGGAGCTCAACATAAAAGCGGTGGCTTTGCCCTGCTGGTGGTGATTCTTGTTATGTTGATTACCAGCTTTCTGGCCTCGCAGCTTATTATGCAGGTTCGGACCGATCTGCAGATAACCGCCAATATTAAACAGAGGGTTATCGGCCGTATGCTGGCTGAAGGAGGGGTGAATTTGGCCCTGTTCAGATTGATTGATAAGCCTGCTATTGATTTCGAGGAAAAAATCGGTGGATCCGTGTTTTTGCGGGGCTACACCTATGAAACAGTTTTGCCGACCGGCAAAATGGAGTACTATGCCGTCGATGAATCGGGCAAGATAGATCTCAATAAAACTCCTATTGATTTTCTGAAGAAGTTCTTGGAGTATCATGGCTTGGCCGAAGAAGAGGTGGCCGTGGTTGTCGATTCACTTCTCGATTGGCGCGATCCTGATGATCTGCACAAGCTTAACGGTGCCGAAAAAGACTATTACGAAGAACAGGAAAAATCGTATATCCCCCGCAATGGTAAGATCGAAGATCCTGCCGAGTTTTTCCTGATTCGCGGGACGGAATCTCTCCGGGGCAAGTTTGATCCTTATGCTGTTTTTACCGTCAATAACAGAACCAAGAAAATAAATATTAATAATCTTTCCCCGGAAATGTTGGCTTTTCTGGTCGGGGATGATGAGGACCTTATCGAGAGATATCGGCAAGAACAGGACCTTGCAGCCACCGGCCGCTTAACTATGGCTACGTGGCGGGAGATTGGCGGCAGCGGGGTATCCGCCTCGTTGGCCAGATATCTGGCTGTTGCCGGCAGGAGAAACAGGATTTATTCGATAGTTGCCCAGGGTTATGCCGGTGATTTTTCTCTAGACGTACCGGAGGGTGACGGGGTTGAGGGCGAAGACGAAGAGAATCTGCCCGTGAATCGACCTTATACCAAAATCAGGGTTTTGGTGGATACCACCCCAAACAAACTCCAATATCTGTCATGGCGGGAGCAGTACGGATGAAAACCGGTCTCGAAATCATAATCAGGTCTGACGGTTTTGTTTTGACTTGTGACCGTGGCAGCATCGTTGAAGAGTTGCGCCAGGATGAGGTTGATGTTAGCGCCGCTTTGGCCTCTTTTTGTGAAAGGCATGGCCGCAGAGCAAGAACGGTTAATCTGTTCCTGTCTGAAGAGCTGGTGTATATGACAGCGATTGATCTTCCGGCAAATTACCCAAAAATAGGGGAGGCGGTTAGTTTTCAACTGGGCGTACTGGCGCCTTTTCCAGAAGACAATATCCTTTATAGTTATGCCGCTGTACGTGATGGCGATAATTTTCGGGTGACGATTGCAGCTGCCAGATCAGAGCGGGTTGTTGCTGTCGTGGAGGAGTTGCTCAGGGCCGGATTCGTGGTTAAGGGCCTTTATCCTGAGAGCCAGCGCTATGTCATCGCTAAGTGGCGAAAGCTGCGGTGGGCTTTGGTCGTACCCGGCGGGCTTACTAAAATTTTCGTTTTTGACGGTGGTCAATATGTAGATCGTTTGCTGGGCTGTAGTGTAGACTTGAATTATGGCGAACTGACTGAGGTTTGCGCAACTGAAAACATTTTTCATGTAAGTCCGCCAAACGGTAGTAATTTTAAATCTGTGCAGATGTTACTGGCTGCGCCACCGCTGCTTAAAGAGCATAACATGTTGCCAGCCTCTTACCGGCGCCTGGATTACCTGAAAATAGCAATTATTGCTTTACTGATTTTAAATCTGGTTGGCCTGGCGGCGTTAGGTAGTTTTAAATTTTTGGGGCAGACCAAGCAAATTAATAGGGCCGATAAAGAGATTTCCCGCTTACAACCGCTGGTCCGTGAGGCTAAAAAGACCA
>DAOVJK010000106.1 GCA_030673265.1 Pseudomonadota bacterium
AAACTACCAACTCGACCGGAAACCAGAGGTCATCAGAAACAACAAATTACTCAAATATGTGTGCAATAATTCCCCTTCTACTAAATAATTCTAAGAGATGGTTATCATGATTTGCATATCCAACAAAACCAGTCGTCTCACAATCTTTCTAACAATAGCTTTTCTCTTATTGGTTACCGCCATCCCCTGCCAGGCCTACACTTCCTCAATATACCAAGGAGGCTGTATTGAGGGGAACAATATCGAAAAAACTGTGGAACGTAATTTACCGGTTTTTAATATTCTGGAAGTTTCCGGCGCTTTCACGATCAACATTTTGAGCAGTCAGGTCAAACAATTCGTCAAGATTACCGGCGACGAAAATATCCTGCCCCATATCGCCACTTCAACCAGCGGCAACAAAGTGCTTATTCATGCAAAAAAATCGATCTGTACCGAACTTGGCATTACCCTTGATATATCAGTTGGCAATCTATACGCTCTGGTTTCTTCCGGCTCTGATGACGTTAAGGTCCACGGCCTGCACAACGACAGATTTTCTCTGGTGGCCGAGGGTTCCGGCGACATAGAACTGACCGGCTGGGCAACGAGATTCGATGCCGATGTCTCCGGCAGCGGCGATTTGGAGAGTCGAGGCCTGAAAGCACAACACACAACCCTGAACGTATCAGGCAGCAACACCGCCAACGTTCACGCCTCAGAGTCCCTGAAAGTCAACATCGTCGGCATTGCCGATGTCTACTATTCCGGAGATCCGCAAGAGGTTATCAAGGACATCCTCGGAGTGGGCAGTCTCAACAAGATTGAATAAACCACTCCTGTCTAGCAACAGGTTATCGGCCCCTCTTTTCCCAGAAGATCCATCCACCACTTCTTAATCACATAGGTGGCGCAACCAACTCCCGGGGTGACGCCAATAGCGCTAACGGGGCAATTATTGGCACAGGCCCCGCATTCCATACAACCGTCTTGATCGACGATCCGCACCTTGCTACGTCCCATTGCAAAGACATTATGCGGACAGACCGTTTCACATATTCCGCAGCCAACGCAGAGATCTTCATTCAGTTCCAGAGTTGCGACCCCGTCTATGTACCTGAATTCTTCCATGCTTACCTACCGTAAAAAGGGGTTAGCCACCCATAACACCACAGCCACCAAGGTCATCACAATCTGCACCGGAATAGCACAACGCATCTCTTTTTCCACCCCCGATGGCGATACATAAGGCGTGGCACCGGTGAAATTCATGGCAAGATAAGAACTTGCCGTCAAACAGATGAGCACCTGGGCGACCACCTCCGGCCAGAAAGATGAGCCGAACCAAAAGATCACCGCACCGGCCACCGGCACCCCCACCAAAATCCCCTTCAAATAAAAGGCCCGGAAGGGTAGCCAGGGCAGCAGGGCCGGAACCAGAACTACTCCGGACAGGAGTCCGATCAGGAAGGAAGTCGCAAAAAACAACCACCGTGACCAGCCCCCTCCTAACGAGAAGCCCCCCGGCCCCAGGCCTGAAACAACCAGCATCACCGCCAGAATCAGCAGAGTCGGCTTTATCGCCATAGCCAGTTCAACAGGGGCAAGAACCAGCCTTTCAGCCATCGCAAAAGTCAACTTACGCATAGCTGGATCAGCCTTATTCGAATTAACCAGAAATTGAGGAATATCCCCGGCCCGTAGCGGCCCCCAAATCACCTCGAAGTCGCTGGATGACTTGATCGCCTGGGCATCAACCCCGGACGCCCCTAGCTGTGGCACGATAAGCTGACGATGGCTGACCACTTTCCCCAGATCACTCTTCTCAATTCTCTGCAATAGCTCAGCAGTACCAAATGTCTGATGGGCAGAGGCACACCAGACATTAACTCCCCTGGTATCCAACACCAGAACCCAGACATCCTGCGCAGAAAGCTCTCGACGCAAGGAATCGAAGGTAAGTTTCTAGTTGGCCGTAACCAGAACCGGCGATTCCTGACCTGGATTACCAACACCATAAAGCCCTGGAGATATCCGGTAGTCGTCGCGCAATAACCCCAGCCGCACCATAACTCCACCAACCCGGTCGAGCCAGCCAAGCCGCGTCGCAACCCGAGGCACCCACCCAGCATCGGTAGCGATAAAACCTGCAACAAACCGGCATATCGTATAGCCGGCCCGCTCGTTGGCCCCAGCCGGAGGCGCCATAGACGAACCGCAACAAGGACTATCATCCTCAGGCTGAAATACAGGTATGTTAAGTGAATCCAGAGTCATGACTTGAAAAAAGCTAAAAGCTCCTCAACCAGATAATTTCTTTTTAAGGATATCGCCGAGGGTACCCATCGACCCGCCGGACTGCTGTTGGGTCTTACTAATATAATCACGAACCTTGGCCACTTCCCGGCCCTCATCCTCGGAGGCCTTAACCGCCGAGGCCAGAGCCAGCGAGATCCGCTTCTGCTCCGGATCAACCGCCTCGATCCGCACTTCAACCACCTCACCTTCACTGATTACTTCCCGGGGATGATTGATCCTGCGCCCTCCGGCCAAAGCCGATATATGAATCAGGCCGTCAACGCCCTCGGCCAGGGTAACAAAGGCCCCAAAACTGGTCAGCCGCGCCACCTTGCCGGTGTGAAAGGTGCCCTCGGGAAATTTGGTAATCGCCACGCCCCATGGATCCGGCAAGGTCTGTTTGAGGCTGAAAGAGAACCGGTCATTATCCCAATCAAGTTTCAAAACAACAACTTCAACCTGTTGCCCAACTTCGAGATGACTATTAATATCTTCAACATGGCCCCAGCCAATCTCCGAGACCGGCAAAAGCCCTTCTAGGCCGCCAATATCGACAAATGCCCCGAAATCCC
Source organism: Pseudomonadota bacterium (assembly GCA_030673265.1). GTDB lineage: Bacteria > Desulfobacterota > Desulfobulbia > Desulfobulbales > JAGXFP01 > JAGXFP01. Next base: position 2,850 of record DAOVJK010000106.1, read on the forward strand.
TAATGGCGGTAACCTTACCGGTAACCACCCCGCCAACCTCGAGGGTTTGCTGTAATTGCTCTCTTTGTTCCTGCTGTTCGGCCTCGAGAAGTCGCCGTCGGGAAACGATGATATTGCGGCCGCTCTCTTCATATTGAGTAATTACAAACGATAAGCTCCGACCCAGCCAATCCTCAGTATCATCGATCCGGTGCAGATCCATCTGAGAAAAAGGGCAGAAAGCCCTGACCGAGCCGGCAAGTTTCACCTCGAAGCCACCCTTGTTTTCTTTCTCGATTACACCCTCGACAGGAATACCACTGGCGTGGGCCTCCTCAAGATGGGTCTGGGCAGCTGAGCCCGCCCCTAGATTGGTGGTGAAAAGCATTTCACTATGCGCCGCCGACAAGAAATAGGCTTTGATTGCATCCCCTTCCTTTACCGTGAGCCCCCCGTCCTTATCGACAAATTCCTCGCGGGCGATATAGCCTTCGCTCTTGCCACCAACATCAACAAACACCCCTGACTCGGTAATCCTGATGACCTGAGCATCAACCTGCTGGCCCGGGTCAAAACTTGCCGGGACAGCTAAACCCTCATCAAACATCTCCGCAAAACTCTTTTCAGAACCGGAATCAGACATATCACCACATCCCTTAATTATAATTTGAGCCAATAGCCCAGAATCAAAAACTATTTTTTAGAACTCTGGAAACAAAGGCCTGCCGATCTCCATCCTCTCGACTGACCGACTGGTGCAATCAAGAACCGAGAAAGTGGGCATACCATCCATACCCATTAATTCTCCCGGATTAATCAACAAAGAACCATCACTATCTTCTACCTGATAGCGATGGTTATGACCGCAACATACCACATCAAAACTACCCTTAACCAGCAAGCCACGGGCCAGCTCCGGATAATGGGTAAAAGCGATTCGCAAACCACCTGCTTCAACAGCTCCCAGGGTCCCATGATGAGTTATCGACGGGAATTTGGTCCCACAAGACTGGGAAATCAGATGCTGGTCTCCGACGTTGTTGCCATAAACCAGATGGACTGCCCCTTTGAATCGAGCCACCTCCAGCAACATAAAGGGTGAAATCAAATCACCACAATGAATAAGCATAATGATACCGATCTTATTGCAATAATCAACTGCGTCCCGCAGATTGGGAATATTATCATGACTGTCAGAAAGAATAGCAATCTTCATAGCTCTCCATATAGTAACATCGGTGTAATTTGACCACCGCAGATCTTCAGCACAAGGAATTGATGGTTTAGCGGCTACGCAAAGGTTACGACAAGAGTGGCAACCACCAGATGGCTAAGTTAAAATTTAGAGACACAGGTAAGCGCAGACTCCGAGGAGTAGTGTAAGTTTTGAGAGTGAGGCCATACTCTATGTATGCCGAGCATCCGTAAGAGCGCTACGCCCGCAGGAGATAAGCGAAGACTTCGAGTGCCCTTGGGGTGCGAAGCAGGAGATCGGAATTTTCGCAGTCTACGCTTAGCTACGCCGCCATCTTACTGCCTGACAATCTCGGTGCCAACCGGCGGCACAAACTTGAAGCGCTCAAGGTCCACCGGCAGATTCAATTTTATGTTGGTCAAAGTAAGATCGGTTATGCTGCCATAATGGTCAGCAATCTGCATTCTACTGATCAGGAAATTCTCATTCAACCAGATATACAGATACTCAACCTGGGGGTGCGCTTGCTTGGGAGTCAACCTCAAGTCTGGTGCGGTCCCACAGCAATAGTCTTCAGCAATCGCGCTAACGTCGAAATCCCGCAAGATATTACCGGTACCGGCAAAAAAAGCATAGGTCACATCCGACTGTAAATATTCCTTAGCAGGCATAATGATCATCTGCTCAGCCCCAGCGAAGTACATGGACATCATCTCACCATCATTGATAAGCACCTGATGATCCGGCTCCTGATAGTCCCACCGCATGAGTCCTGGTTTCTTGATCAACAGAGTCCCCTGCCCATGACGTTCGCGACGGCTTAATTTCATCGAGGTAATTTGACTAAAGTCTGCCGTAAAACTGGAAGTGCTATCGTAAGTCTCTTGCAGTTTAGCAGCCTTCTCCTGGAGGGTTAGTTCCCCCGCTCCGGCCTGAATGTTAAGCATAAGCAAGGCCAAAACAACGGCCACAATCAAGTTTATTCTAAAGATTACCATTAGCTAATTCCAAGTTGATCTTTCTACCAAAAATTTTGGCTGCGACCCCCGAGGCCGCATCGGTTATATCAGAGACGCAGTAACGACTGCCTGGCCCTGCTGCCAAATCTGCAGCAATATCAGGATTTTTTTCAATAAAAGACTGCAATTCTACGGCCACTGCCTCGGCAGAATCTATCACCTGAGTCCGTTTACCAATCTTTGCCTGGATAATTGCGCGCAGCAGGGGGTAATGGGTGCAACCAAGAACCAGAGTATCAACCTGTTGCATCTTTAATGGATGGAGATAGCGACGAATGATCATTTTGGTTTCACGCCGATCGAGCCACCCCTCTTCAACCAATGGCACCAGCAGCGGACAGGCAGAAGACACCACTTTAATCCCGGGCTCAGCTGCTGCGATCATCCTCTCATAAACCCCACTTCTGATGGTTGCCCTGGTGCCGATCACACCAACCCGGCCATTATCGGTAGCCTCTACCGCCTGCCGAACCGCAGGAGTGATAACTTCAAATACCGGCACATCAAACTCATCCCTGATCAGTTCAGAAGCAACACTGGCAGCTGAGTTACAAGCAATGATGATCAACCTGGCCCCCTGATCCAACAAAAACCTGGTGTTCTGGCGGGAGTACTGAATGATTTTTTCGGGACTCTTCGGGCCATAGGGCGACCTGGCCAAATCTCCAAAATATATCAGGGGATAATCAGGCAGCACCTTCTCGACAGCTCGCGCCACCGTCATGCCGCCAACCCCGGAATCAAAAATGCCAATCATTATTAATGTGCCCGTAAAATGAGAAGTACATAAAAACCTGCTGATTCTAAAATCAGCTCGCGAGTAATATTTTACAGCAGAAATTCCATCTAAAGTTAGATATTTTCTGAGGTTGCTACTTTAATAAATATTACCTCAAGTGCAAAGCTACTTTATATTACTGATCCACATAATATATCTTTAAACTCCCACAAAAAAAGCATGGGGAATCAAGGCCACTAGATTAGACCAGATCCCCATGCTTTAAAACGAGCATAAATATAGACAATTGCAAGTCACAAAACAATCGTCACCACCAAGACACTATCTATTTTTTCTTGCTGGTTTTTTTACTGCCGGATTTTTTCCGATTAGCGATAGCTTTTCTCAGATTCTCAGGTAAGCCCCTTGCCTTACCAGCCTTCTTCCTCCGCTCGGAGAGTGACTTGGCACAAAGGGGCTGTCTAAGGGAAAAGCCATGTTTGGCCCGATATTCCCGACCAGTCAGATCATGGGATTTAAGATGCTTCGGTGAAAGCATCCTGAACTCCTGGCCGCACTCAAGGCAGATAATCTTGTTCTTTTGAATCGATTTATCAGGTGAAATATCCGGTGCAGAACCAGACCTTTCCGTAGCAATACCTTCTGTAGCATGTTTAACTTCATCGGCCTGAAGATCTTGCAGAGCCTTGAATGTAGTCTGCAAGGCAAAAGTTACTTCATCAGTTGTCATTGCTTTAGAAGAACTCTGGGACTGAATGATGGCCGCTGCCATCTCTACCAACGATTTGTTCACAACTAACCTCCTTTCGACATATGTACTTACATTATCCTGCCTCGAGACTATCTTATCATATATGCAATAGCAAGTATTTTCATATTGGAATAATATTCTATATGAAAATAGTTATACATTTTCAGCAGACAACATATAATTTTCATATATCATCTCTGATGAGAAAGCCAGAAGATATACATTTCATCTTCTCTTATTTTGCCTGTAGAAATTTACTTCTAATGATGATTGATGATGTGGATCATAGCTGTTTTTTAACCAGGAAGACTACTCAAACATGTCTGTTTACCAGATCACATCATGGGTAAATTTCACACAATCTTGCAAGGCAAGAAACATAGAACCACTGCCTCAGCAATCTTTTCTTGCAATACCTTCTCGACCAACCATCCGAAATAAAGAGATAAGAAAATCAGTATATAATTATATAGTTGACTTGTAGTTCTTGCCTAATTGAAATATGCCTTGAAGTTATTTACTTCGAACTAATTCAAGATCTTTCCACAAAGATTATCCGGCCGGAACGTGAAGAAAATGGCGGAGAGTGAGATTGACTTTCCCAACAAAAGTCATTAACTTAGTTGGGGTAAATAATACATAGGCCGAGGTCGGATGCAATCGCCCCCCGGTCTATATTTTTTTTAAGTTCACGAGGAAAACAATAGCAATGCCCATCTATGAATATGAATGTCAATCATGCCAGGAAGTTATCGAAATATGGCAAAGTCTTTCTGACGACCAGGTCACGTCCTGCCCATCCTGCGAGGGTACGTTGAAAAAGATCATCTCCATGAGCTCCTTCCAACTAAAGGGCGGCGGCTGGTTTGCCGATGGCTACAGCAACGTACCTAAAACCAAGAGCGACACCACCAACAAGAGCACAAAGGCACCATCCTGCCCCAAGGCAAAAAGTTCGTGCGACTCCTGCTGACTCAGCAAATAATTACAAAATCACTGACCAGCTCCTTCCTTTGAGACTATCGCCATCGCATCACCATAACTATAGAAGCGATAGCCATGTTTCACTGCATGTTTATAGGCGGCCATAACATTGGTGTAGCCAGCCATTGCACTGACCAGAAACAACAGTGATGACTTGGGGAGATGGAAGTTGGTAATAAGATTATCGACTACTTTAAACTTATAGCCCGGATAAATATATAATCGGCACCAGTCTTCTTTTTCGCGCACCCGCCCGTCTTCGCCCGCCGCATCTTCCAAAGCTCTGGCAGTAGTGGTACCCACCGCCCAGACCCGGCCACCGCCTTTTTTTGTCTCATCGATGAGTTTAGCGGTCTCGTCTGGAATCTTTATATATTCTTTGTGGATATCGTGATCACGGATATCTTCCACCCGGACCGGCGAAAAAGTCCCATAACCCACATGCAGGGTAACATTGGCAAACAGCACCCCTTTCTTCTCAATGGCAGAAAGCAGCTCCGGGGTAAAATGAAGGCCGGCGGTTGGTGCGGCCACCGCCCCAATCTCCTTGGCATAAACCGTCTGATACCGCTGCCGGTCTGACTTTTCCTCACCGGACTCCCGGCGAATGTACGGCGGCAGAGGCACCTGACCGTGGGTATTCAACAACGACTCAAGCTCACCCTGAAAGGATAAAGCCACCCGCACCTTTCCGGACTCCAGATACTCCAGAACCTCCCCGGTAAAATTATCGCCAAGCAACAACCGGCTCCCAAGTTTGGGACGTTTTGAACTCTTCAGCAGACAAACAGCCTCGGCCAGGCCAGGCCCCGACTCACCAGACCCAGTTGTCTTAACCAGGGGATAGCCAAGCAAGAACAATTCCACCCTGCCGCCGGTCTCCTTATAGCCCTTGATTCGAGCCGGGAAAACCTTGGTGTCATTAACCACCAAAAGATCCCCCGGCTGGAGCAGTCCGACAATATCCCCAAACATCCGATCCGCCAAATCCCCCTCCGGACCCATAACAAGCAGCTTTGACTCATCGCGGTTAACTGCCGGTTCCTGGGCAATATTTTCAACCGGCAGATGGTAGTTATAATCTTCTACATCAAACAAATTATATCCCTATAAAAGATTTTTCAGTGAACAGATCAACCCACAACTCAACAATGATCATATGGGAAAAGTTAGAATAACAAAACGAGTCAATCCAGGGTCAAACGACCTGATCTCGACAGAGATCAACATGATACTCTGCAAGGATGCCGACCGGGCTTCATTCCACAAGCCCGGTTCGCTGGGCAACATAGCACAACAGCAAACCGACCGCCACCGCCAACCAACCGAACGTACGAAGGACATTCGGCCGAACCTCGCTCAACTGCCGCAACCAATTCTGCATTGCTTCCGGAAATGCCGCATAGGGCAAGCCTTCAAAGATAAGAACCAGCCCGATCAGGGCAATAAGCATTTTCACAATAAATGAACCTCAACAGGTTAGCCCGCATATTTCATGAGTATTTTTGAAAAGTAATTTTAACTGATTGTACTTGTGTATTAAACCTTTGGTTTGCTGTGGAATATCAAGGTCACAGTTTGTACCAAATGAAATACATGGTTTGTTTTTCAGATAGCGCAGACTTCGAAACTACTTCACCCTGCAGGCCAGCCGATATATCCGTATAGCACCCCTCAGGGGGGTA
>DAOVJK010000072.1 GCA_030673265.1 Pseudomonadota bacterium
AGATCCACACCAAACAGATGTCGCAATGATCATTGGCGCCTGTCTCTGGATAAAGAAGGATCTCTGGAATGAAATTGGCGGGTTCCCTGAGGGGTTCGGGTCGATGGCAGAAGACATGTATTTATGCTGCCAGGCAAGACTCAAGGGTTACCCGGTTATGGCCTTTGCCGAATCGGGTTTCGACCATTGGGTCGGAAGTAGTTTCGGTGGGGGGAAAGTCAAAGAAAATCGCCGATTATCAACAAGTCTAAAGAGAAGAAAACTTAGCGAACTTAATAAAAGTTATGTAATGCAGCTCGCTTACCCGAGCCCATTGTTCCAGATAATCTTCCCGTTGCATATAATAGTTTTGTTGGTCGAAGGAATAATATTATCCCTGATCAAGTTTAATTTGGCTATATTCAGAGAAATTTACCTGAACTGCCTGATTAATCTGCTTAGCAACCAAAAGATTTTACTAAGCAAAAGAAGAAAGGTTCAGGCGGGACGAAAGATCAGCCCCGCTAAGTTTATAGGGCCATTTAGAATGTTACCCCACAAGATCGTTATGTTGTTGAAGTTTGGGATCCCCAAGATCAACAGATAGTTAGTGAAAAAGCGCAAATTCTTGAAATATAAACCCTGACCAAATAACTAGGATTAATGTGTAGATGAAACATACCAACCTCGCCATAATCCTGGTTGAGCCCCAGGGACCCCTTAATATCGGCTCGGTCTGCCGGACCATGCAAAACTTCGGCTGCAATGACCTGCGGCTCGTTAACCCTCGCACCGATCACCTTGGTGAAGCGGCGCAATTGATGGCGGTCAAGGCCGGGCATATTCTCAAAGAGGCAAAGGTCTTTCCAGATCTTGATGCCGCCATTGGTGATATCAACCTGTTGTTCGGTACCACCAGGCGTTTTGGCAAACGTTACCGTGAGACATTTATGACCCCGGACCAGGCGGCCGTTCGCATAAATGGTCGCAATCCAGCAAGCCATTGTGGTTTGCTCTTCGGGCGTGAAGATAAAGGGTTGACCAACGAGGAGCTTGATCGCTGCCATCATTTTATCGCCATTCCGACCAGTGGTGAGTTGGCCTCGTTAAATCTGGCCCAGGCCGTTAATATCTGTCTCTACGAGATTTATCGCCATTCCCTTTCTGAATCGAATCTTCCGGCTTCCGACTGGTTGCCGGCGCCGGCCGACGAGTTGGAGGGAATGCTGCAACATATGCGAGCCAGCCTGTTCAAATTGGGTTTTTTTAAAGACAACAACCCTGATCACATCCTTCACACCTTTCGGCGGATATTTGGCCGGACTGAACTGAACAGTCGTGAGGTCAGCATCCTTCGTGGTCTGTGGAATTGCCTCGATAAACTTAAATCGGCCCATAAATCAGATAAAGTGCAGTAGAAGCGCACCTGTTTAATTTTGCATCTTATGCCCCTAAGGCATTATGAAAAGAGCATGTAATGATAAGTCGCAATAGAATCTGACTCCCGCCGTCATATAATGAGCTTCAGCCTAAATCTTAAAAACAAGATCTCTATGGTTTATCTGCTCGAGATGACGTGTTCGTTTCTTCGTGTCAATACTGTTGAACTTTAGTTTAAACCGGATTAAATCAATTATTGATGGTTGTGCCACAGAGTGGTACTGTTTTTCGACATTGTCTGGCACCATAGTTTGAAAACTCTAAACTCTTGATCGAGGGGACTTTCATGGGACGATATAACGATGTTTACAGGGAAAGCATAGACAATCCGGAAGGATTCTGGGGAAATGTAGCCGAAGAGATCACTTGGCAGAAGAAATGGGATACGGTCCTCGACAGTTCAGAGGCCCCTTTTTACCGCTGGTTCAAAGGTGGTGAAATGAATACCTGCTTTAACGCTGTTGACCGCCACGTTGAAAACGGTCTGGGCGAGCAGACTGCCATTATCTTTGACAGCCCCGTTACCGATACCAAAGAGAAGATAAGCTATCGTGAACTTCGCGACCGGGTAGCAGTTTTTGCCGGGGCGCTCAGAAGCCAAGGTGTGCAAAAGGGTGACAGGGTCATTATCTATATGCCGATGATCCCGGAAGCCGCGGTGGCCATGCTGGCCTGCGCCAGGCTCGGTGCCATCCACTCAGTAGTTTTTGGTGGTTTCGCCGCCCATGAGCTGGCTATCCGAATCGATCATGCCCAGCCCCGAGTTCTGATAACCGCATCCGGTGCCATTGAAGGTAAAAAAACCCTGGGCTATAAACCGTTGGTCGACGAGGCCATTAATCAGTCAGAGTACAAGCCGGAAAAATGTATCATCTTCCAGCGTCAGTTCATCACCTCCGAATTGATCGAAGGTCGTGATCTGGTCTGGCAGGATATTGTCAAGGATGCTCAACCGGCAGATTGCGTGCCGGTTTTGGCCACCGACCCGCTCTATATCCTCTACACCTCCGGGACCACCGGGATGCCCAAAGGGGTAGTCCGCGATAATGGTGGCCATGCTGTTGCCCTGAACTGGAGCATGAAAAATGTTTATGATGTTGATGCCGGAGATGTCTTCTGGGCCGCCTCCGATGTTGGCTGGGTTGTCGGCCATTCCTATATAGTTTATGGGCCCTTGCTCCGGGGCTGTACTACCATTATTTATGAAGGTAAGCCGATCGGGACCCCCGATGCCGGCGCTTTTTGGCGGGTAATAAATGAATACGGAGTGAAAACCCTTTTTACGGCTCCCACCGCCTTCCGGGCCATCAAAAAAGAAGACCCCAATGGCGAGCTCCTTAAGAATTACGATCTTTCCTGTTTCGAAGCCCTCTATCTGGCTGGAGAACGACTTGACTCCGACACCTATCACTGGGCCTGCGACCTCCTTAAAAAACCTGTTATCGACCATTGGTGGCAGACCGAGACGGGCTGGTCAATCGTTGCCAACTGTCGTGGCATTGAAGAATTTCCGGTCAAACCCGGTTCACCGACCAAGGCCGTGCCTGGCTATAATGTCCGTATTTTAAATGACGAGGGCAAGGTCCTTCCAGCCGGTCAGGAGGGCAATATTGTCGTTCAACTGCCACTGCCTCCCGGTACCCTTGCCTCGCTCTGGCGCAACGAGGACCGTTTTATCAGCTCTTACATGAAACAGTTTCCTGGCTACTACGAAACCAGTGATGGCGGTTTTATTGATGATGATGGTTATGTCTACGTAATGGGGCGGATGGACGATGTTATTAATATCGCCGGCCATCGTCTCTCCACCGGCGCCATGGAAGAAGTTATCGCAACCCATCCCGCCATCGCCGAATGTGCAGTTATCGGCACCGATGACCAACTCAAGGGCCAGCTGCCCCTGGGCTTTTTCATCCTTAAAGCCGGGGTTGCCGATGATCCGGCAGAAATCCAGCAGGAACTGGTAAAAATGGTCCGGGCCCAGATCGGCCCCATTGCCTGTTTCCGTGAATCAACCCAGGTCAGCCGCCTGCCCAAGACCAGATCCGGTAAAATCCTCCGGGGCACCATGCGCGCTATTGCCAATGGTAAAGAGTACCGGATGCCTTCCACCATAGATGATCCTACTTCGCTGGATGAAATCACCGGTAGTCTTAAAGAAATGGGTTACCCCAGGGGGGCTTGAGATCTTTGCGAGAGAGTTGAAAGTTATTAATTATATAAGTGCCTAAAGTTAAAAGTGCCTAAAGTTGTGGTACCTTACTAATCGTATTTCCAATACCACTTTTATGCCCTTCAGGCCCTTCAGGCATTTCAGGCCCTTTACCAGTACCATGGACCCAGCCAATGAATATCCACGAATATCAAGCCAAAGAACTTTTTCGTCATTACAAGGTGCCTGTTCCAGCCGGTTCGGTGGCCTTTACCGTTGAAGAAGCCGTTGTCGCAGCCCGTGAGCTTGGCGTTTACCCGGTGGTCATTAAAGCCCAGGTCCACGCCGGTGGCCGGGGTAAGGCAGGCGGAGTCAGACTGGTCAACTCCGAAAGTGAAGTGTTGCAGGCGGCCGAAGAGATCCTCGGCAGGACTATTGTCACCAAACAAACCGGCCCGGTCGGGAAAAAGGTTGGCAAAGTTCTGATCGAGCAGGGCCAGAATATTGCCCGGGAATTATATCTTAGTATTCTTCCCGATCGGGCCAGCGCCCAAATCATGATTATCGCCAGTCTGGCCGGAGGGATGGACATTGAGGATGTTGCCGCCTCGATGCCGGAGAAAATTATTAAAGCAATGGTTAACCCCCTGATCGGGCTTCAGCCCTTTCATCAGCGTCAGCTCCTGTTCGGGCTTGATCTTGACAAAACCATAGCCCGCGATTTTTCATCTCTACTCACCAGACTCTATCAGCTCTTTACCGAGAAAGACTGTACCATGCTGGAAATTAACCCGCTGGTCATCACTGGTGAAAATCAGCTCGTGGCTCTGGACGCCAAAATTGATATCGATTCAAGCGCCCTCTACCGTCATCAGGATATAGTGGATTGGCGGGACGAGGCCGAGGAAGATCCGCTGGAAGTCGAGGCGGCCCGGGCCGGTCTCAACTATATTAATCTCGACGGTAATATCGGTAATATGGTCAACGGAGCCGGCCTGGCCATGGCCACTATGGACCTTATTAAAAAGGCCGGGGCCGAACCGGCCAATTTTCTTGACGTCGGCGGCGGCGCTAACGCCGAGATGGTTGCAGAAGGTTTTCGGATTATTCTCAGCGACCCCAAGGTCAAGGGCATCTTAATCAACATTTTTGGCGGCATCCTCCGCTGCGACGTATTGGCTGAAGGTGTTGTCCAGGCCGCCCGCAAGAGCGGGGTAACCGTGCCGGTCGTGATTCGCATGGAAGGGACCAATGTCGAAAAAGGCCGCCGGATGCTGGCTGATTCCGGACTCAATCTGATCACCGCCGTCGATCTGGCCGACGCCGCGGTTAAAATCGCTGAAATTGCAAAATCCTAGTAGAAGTTTTTTGCTAATATTACTAAAAAACAACTCTTTTCTGAATTTACGACCTAAGCTTATTCTTTTATATTAGGCGCGCTCAAATACACAAATTCTGAACGGAAAGATTGCTCTTCAAACAGACATAAAAGGAATATTTGTGGCAACGTATACCCAATATCTACCTACATGGTTAAAGAGGTTTTTACGCATTTCAATGTATAAGACACTAGACCTATATGATTCGCTATTGGATCGACAAGAGCCGATGGTGCCACCTAGAATAACCTCTTTGATTGTAGGATCGGGAAACTTCAAAAAAATAGGGAAGCAGTTTCTTGAGTACTTTATCAAAGACGTTGCTCTTACTAAAGAAAGCAGAGTTCTAGAAATTGGTGCCGGGTATGGGCGCATGGCTGTTGGACTGAGTGATTATATAGTTCCACCGGGGAGATACGATGGGATTGAAATTATTCCTGACGCTGTTGAGTGGTGTAACAGAGAAATCACATCACGCTATTCTCATTTTCATTTTCATCATGCTGATTTAGAGAACCCTTATTCAAACCCGAAAGGATCCGGGAATACTGAGGAATATGAGTTGCCTTTTGAAGAGAACACGTTTGATTTCGTTTTTTTAACTTCTGTTTTTAGCCATTTAAAACCGAATGAAATCAATTCATACCTTTATGAAATTAATCGCGTACTAAAGCCGAATGGCTGTTGCTTTATCACTTACTATTTGCTTGATTATTATGCTATTGATCAAATAAACAAAGGTAAATCGAGCCAGCCTTTCAAGTATTTGTATGATGGTTATTTAACAACCAGTCGTAATACACATGAAAATACAATTGCTCACCCAGAAGAAGCTATAAAAAAACTTTACGAAGAAAGTAAACTAGTAATAAAACAACCAATACTGTATGGGTCTTGGTCAGGAAGGACCCAATACTATTCTTATCAAGACGTTATAATAGCGCATAAATTAGCCGAACAATAATTTTCATAATAAGTTTTGTAATAATAGTTTAGTTTAATTAACAAATTTCTTATGAATCCCGTCATTGGTTGATGAATTTACATATCAGTAGACAACAATAGGCACACAAACAAAATCATCATGGCGATATTTATTGACAAAAACACTCGTATTCTGGTCCAGGGTATTACCGGTCGGGAAGGCCAATTCCATACCGGCCAGTGCCGCGAATACGGTTCGACTGTCGTCGCCGGGGTAACTCCCGGCAAAGGTGGCCAGGATGCAGATGGTGTCCCGGTTTTTAACTCGGTCACCAAGGCCGTATCGACCACCGGCGCCAACTGTTCGCTGATCTTTGTACCACCGCCCTTTGCTGCCGATGCCATAATGGAGGCGGCTGATGCCGGAGTGCCACTCATCATTACGATTACCGAGGGCATTCCCGCCATGGATATGCTCAAGATTAAAAATTTCCTGGCTCTGACCGATTCACGGCTGATCGGCCCCAACTGTCCTGGGATAATCAGCCCAGGACAGTGCAAGGCCGGAATCATGCCGGGGTCTATTCATCTGCCTGGTCCGATCGGAGTTGTTTCCCGATCCGGCACTCTGACCTACGAAGTCGTCCACCAACTTACCCGGCAGGGCATTGGCCAGTCTACCTGCCTGGGGATCGGCGGCGATCCGGTCATCGGCACCAGTTTTATCGATTGCCTGACCGCCTTCGAGAACGACCCTGAAACCAGAGGAGTGGTGATGGTTGGCGAGATTGGCGGCACCGCTGAAGAAGAGGCGGCTGACTTTGTAGCCAATCCCATGAATAAACCGGTAGTCGGGTTTATAGCTGGATTAACAGCTCCACCAGGTCGCCGCATGGGTCATGCCGGGGCCATTGTCAGTGGCGGCAGCAGCGTCAGTGGCGGTGCCGCCGCCAAGATCGCCGCCATGCAGAAATGCGGCATCCATGTTTGCGAAGATCTGGGTAATTTGGGTCGTTTTTGTAAGATGATCTTTAATCAGGCGATATCTGAACCCAGATAACCTGGTTTCGGCAGGGATTGATATGATAGGTGGCCAGATATCGGCACTTTTGAGTGCCTAAAGTTAAGAGTGACTAAAGTGTTTAAAGTTGCGGTACTTTTCTGATCAGATAACACCATTAAATTTAGGCACTTATAACTTTAGATCACTTTAGGCACTCTATTTTGCTACTAACGGTAAATTCTCTGATACCCCGTTACGGGGGCAGGAGTTCCGTAGATAAAACTAGATCCGGAGTTGTTCGTATGGGTGTCAATGAGCGCAAAAAAAGGGTCCTGATCGCTAAACCGGGCCTCGACGGCCATGATCGCGGCGCCAAATTTATTGCCAGAGCGCTGCGGGATGGCGGCTTTGAGGTCATCTACACCGGGATTCGCCGCACCCCGGAGGAAATCGCCGCCGCCGCTGTCCAGGAAGACGTCGCAGCCATCGGGTTATCATCCCTTTCCGGCGGCCACAACCGTCTTTTTCCGGCCGTGATCGAAGCCCTGGCTAAAATAAATGGCTCCGACATCCAGGTTTTGGGCGGCGGCGTTATCCCGACTGAAGATATTCCTGCTTTAAAGGAGGCCGGCATCAGAGAGATATTCACTCCCGGCACGCCGATAGAAATTATTATTCAGTCCTTTCAGGAGGCTTGCGACCTCCATTACCGGCACCGTTCCGCGTAAGATAAATGGTGGAGATATCCCCTCTTATAAAGGCAATCACTAACCGTGATAGCCGTGCCATTGCCCGGGCCATCACCTTTGTTGAAGATGGCGACCGACAAGCTGATTTGATCCTGACCGGCCTCGACCCCGTTCTGATTGAGAAGGCAACGGTAATCGGTATAACCGGTCCCCCGGGCGCCGGCAAATCGACTCTCACCGACAAGTTGATCAGTCAATACCGGAACCAGAATGAGAGGATCGGCGTCATTGCCATTGACCCATCATCGCCAATCTCGGGTGGAGCTATCCTGGGTGACCGGATCAGAATGATGAAGCATGCGCTCGATAATGATGTGGTAATGCGCTCCATGGCCACCCGCGGTCGCTTGGGAGGACTTTGCGGTGCGGCCGGTGCCACAGCCAGGATCATGGCCGGTTCCGGCTGTTCAACAATAATTATCGAGACGGTCGGGGTAGGGCAGTCCGAAATGGACATTATCCGTCTGGCCGATATAACCGCGCTGGTTGTGGCACCAGGGCTCGGTGACGATATCCAGGCAATGAAAGCCGGGCTTCTTGAAGTTGCCGACCTGCTGGTGGTCAATAAGGCAGACTGTCCAGGGGCTGAGGCTTTGGCCATGGATATGGAGACTGTTGCCAGGGAAAAACCACCCCTTGCCGACAATCTGGCCCGGGTCTGTCTGACCGTCGCCACCGAAGGCCGTGGCATTAAAGAGCTGAGTGAGGCATTAGCCAGAATTGACTATCTTCAACGGCAGGGTGACGAACATGTCAGACGGCGGCAACAGGCCCGCACCATGGAAGTACTGGATTGGTCTCTGGAGATGTTGCGTCCCGGCCTCCAGGATTTAATCAACCGGCATGATGTTCTGGAGACCGGTGACCCCAGATTGCTGGCCGCCGAAATTATTAAAGAATTAATGAACCATTAGCAAAAATGGTCTCACAATAAACATAGAAATGGCTAAGCAAAAATTTCGATATCCAAGGAGTAGTGTGTTTTTGAGAGAGAGGCTATACATATGGTATGCCGAGCGAACAAAAATGTACTACGACGCAGTAGATCGGACTTATTGCGACGCCATCAACAGGTGAGCTGAACCATGAGCGACCATCCCAAATATAAAGCATGGCAGGAAAATCTCCTCAAGAAAAGCCTTGACCGTTTTCCCGAACGGAAGCCTGAATTCACCAATCACGGTGGCAGGGAGATACCCCGCCTAGCCGTACCTGATACTATCGATGCCAAATATCTTGACCAGCTTGCTTTCCCGGGGCAGTACCCCTTTACCCGGGGAGTCCAGCCGACCATGCACCGGGGGCGGCTCTGGACCATGCGTCAGTATGCCGGTTTTTCGACCGCTGCCGAGTCAAACAAGCGCTACCGTTACCTGCTCGATCAGGGTACTACAGGTCTTTCCATCGCCTTCGACCTGCCGACCCAAATCGGTTATGACTCTGATGATCCGATGAGCTGCGGTGAAGTGGGTAAGGTCGGCGTCGCCATCGATTCCCTGGCCGACATGGAAGCCCTCTTCGACCGGATTCCCCTTGATCAGGTTTCAACCTCAATGACCATCAATTCGCCTGCCATTGTCCTTTTGGCCATGTACGTAGCAGTCGCCGAAAAACAGGGGGTCTCACCTGAAAAATTAAAAGGTACCATCCAGAACGATGTCCTTAAAGAATACGTGGCGCGTGGAACTTACATCTTTCCGCCCCGACCAAGTCTGCGGATCATCACCGATATTTTCCAGTGGTGCGCTGGCAACATCCCGACTTTTAACACCATCTCTATTTCCGGGTATCATATTCGCGAAGCCGGTTCTACCGCGATTCAGGAAGTAGCTTTTACTCTGGCCAATGGCTGCACCTATGTCCAGGCCGCCCTTGATGCCGGGCTGGAAATCGATGTCTTCGCGAGACGGCTGGCTTTCTTCTTCAACGCTTCCTCTAATCTTCTTGAGGAAGTCGCCAAGTTTCGGGCCGCCCGCAGGCTTTGGGCCCGCTTGATGAAAGACCGGTTCGGAGCTACCAGTCCAGCCAGCCAGATGCTTCGTTTTCACACCCAGACCGCCGGTCATACTCTCACCGCTCAGCAGATTGATAACAATATTGTCCGGGTTACCATCCAGGCCCTCTCCGCGGTACTCGGTGGCACCCAGTCCCTGCACACTAACTCCCGCGACGAAGCTCTGTCTCTGCCAACCGAGGCATCGGTGATGACCGCTCTCCGCACCCAACAGATCATCGCCCATGAATCGGGAGTGGCGGAGACGATTGACCCGTTGGCAGGTTCTTATTATATAGAACAGCTAACTGATAGTATTGAGAAGGGTGCGCTTGAACTGGTCAATACTATTGACGAGTCCGGTGGAGTAGTCGCCGCTATTGAGGGCGGCTTTATCCAGCGGCAGATTGAAAATGCCTCTTACGATTATCAGCAGGAGATCGAGAAGGGTGAGCGGCTAATTGTCGGGGTCAATAAATTCCAGGTTGATGAAGACTGTAGGCCCTCCTTGCTAAAAATCGATCCGACCGTCGAGCAGCAACAGGTCAGTAACCTTGCTAAGGTCAAAGCGAACCGGAATAATGAACGGGTTGCTTTAGCCCTGGCCGGTCTTGCCAAGGCAGCAGATAGCGACGACAACCTGATGGAACCAATCCTGACTGCAGTCCGGGAATACGCGACGCTTGGCGAGATATGCAACATCCTCCGTAAGGTTTTCGGGGAATACCGGGATAAGGGCTAAATAATGATTACGAAAATAGATCATATAGGGATTGCGGTAAGAAGCCTTGCGGCAGCCCGCGTATTCTATGAGAATGTGTTAGGTTTACAGTGCGAAAAGATCGAAGAGGTGGCATCCCAAAAAGTCCGGGCCGCCTTTTTTAAGATTGGCGATATCCATCTTGAGTTACTTGAGCCTACGGCCTCAGACAGCCCGATCGCCAGATTTATTGAATCAAAGGGTGAGGGTTTCCACCATATCGCTTATAAAAGCAACGACATTGACAGTCAGCTTGATCAAGCGACAGAAGCGGGCTGTAAGCTAATCCACGAAGAACCGATAATCGGTGCCGGCGACAAATTAGTGGCTTTTTTACATCCTAAATCCAGTCACGGGATTCTTACAGAATTCTGTGCAGAGCCAAAACGCACAGCTTAATTTACCTAGAGCACAAAGAAGATAAAGAAACATCCTCACAGACGGAGACGCCGCGCTATTATGAGCGAGCTACTTCATGAACCGGAGATTTTATAATGGAAAAGAACCTTAAACAAGTTCTGAAACTAAGGGCCGAAGCCAGAATGGGTGGTGGCCAGGAACGAATTGACAAGCTCCATGCTGCAAACCGGATGACAGCACGCGAGAGACTGGAGCTCCTGCTTGATAAAGGTAGTTTTGAAGAGTTCGACATGTTCAAAACCCATCGTTGCCAAAATTTTGGCATGGAAAAAAAGAAATTTCTGGGCGATGGCGTTGTAACCGGCTACGGAACTATTAACGGTCGAATTGTCTATGTTTTCGCCCAGGACTTTACGGTATTTGGTGGGTCGCTCTCTGAGGCTCTGGCCGAGAAGGTCTGTAAAGTTATGGATCTGGCCATGAAAAATGGCGCCCCGCTTATCGGTTTAAACGACTCGGGCGGCGCCAGGATCCAGGAAGGGATCGGAAGCCTGGCCGGTTATTCGGACATCTTTTTGCGCAACGTGATGAGTTCCGGAGTGATCCCGCAAATCTCGGCAGTTTTCGGCCCGTGCGCCGGGGGGGCGGTTTACTCACCGGCCCTGACTGACTTCACTGTCATGGTCAAGAACAACAGCTATATGTTCCTGA
>DAOVJK010000166.1 GCA_030673265.1 Pseudomonadota bacterium
CATCGTTTTCTGGCCCTTTATAGCATCAAGAGCAATTCTCGCTTTCAATTCCTTACTATATTTTTTCCTGCTCAATCTGGTGCCTCCTTTTCATTGGAAACACACCTTAACACTATGTCTCATTTGTGGGGTCCACTATATACTATGAGAATTTTGATGAAGAGAAAGGGCATCACACGCTGTTTTCGGAAGAGATCAAAGAAATAGCCCCCCTTATTATCGATAAAGGAGGGATGAGTAAGCTTTATTCCAATCCTTCTTTTATCGAAAAAAAGAAAGCTGATAAAGTAAGCTATTTCTGGGATGATCTTACAGACTGTTTTTCTTTTCATATTCTTAACGGAACTGCCGAACATACTAACTGTAAATCATCAAACGAAGTAGAGCCAGGGATTAGGAAATTAGCATCATCAGGTAGGTTTGAAAGAAGAGTCTTGGCTGATGCTTTTTTGGAGTTCTATTATAAGGTTTTACCTAGTCAAAGGGGCACACGGTTATTTTTTGATCCATTACATAAAAGTAACGCTTACCTTTTTTTAGCTGTACCTTACGTAGAAAGTCATGGTTCACAGGAGAAATACCGAAAGGTAAGAAGAGAATTGCTCAGTGGCTATTGTGTAATTAATAAATTTCTCAACCCTAGTATTGAATATATTGTTGGCATAGCATGTAAGACAAGGGAAGATTCGAAAAGAATTGATCGTAGTTTTTTTGATGAAGGACAAGATTTTTCATATGCGGATTTTACGGAATGGGGAGAAGAGGATGGAACTTTAGCAAAACGTACACATGACGAGTATATAGAAAAAGGATTATTAGCTAAAAGAGCTCTATCTTTGGTTGATTGTAATGAGTTTCCAGAAGGTTCTGTTGGCTTGAAAAAGCAAATAGCTATTAAAGGAAAATATAGAAATCTCCTATGCCGATGTGGGAGTGGGAAAAAAATAAAAAAGTGTTGCGGAAAACGGTAGAAAAATTTGAACTCCGAGACAACATATTTAATTATAGTAGAGCCCATTTTGTGACAGTTTTATGACAAATACTGTTTTTTTTGCCTATTTTGTTTCTCTGGCTGAATTGCGAAAAATCAAATAGTTACGTATTTGCGGTAAGATAGGGAAACCCCCTGTTCCCGAATGGGGTTCAGGGGGTCGGAAGTTCGAATCTTCTCATCCCGGCCATTTTTTTCAAGGGTTTTCGAGTTTTCTCGGAAACCCTTTTTTCGTCTATTCAGGTACTTGGGGGGCTATTCACCCCTCCATAATCTAGCCATTTTGTTGATTTTTAAAATCAACCTCATATCAAATTTACAACCTAAGGTGTAAGTCTTCCTCTATTTTTTATAGTAAAAAAATCAAGACGTTGGGGGATTGCATCGCCTCTTTTTTTTGTGAGTACATTAAACTAAGTGGGAGTAATGTGAGAAATAATTACCAGGGAGGAGGCCATGCTAATGAAAAGGGAAGGAATGGAAAAGAGATTGGAGCAGCGTTACAATATCCCGATCCGAGCAATCTTGTCTTTTACCGATGCCCCCACCCAAGATCTTAAAATCTTGGATATTTCCTCTGGCGGCGCCTTCATTATGACCAAACAGGCTAAGCCGGAAGGAACCGAAGTTATCATGTCCCTGCTCATGGATGCTACGCTTGACAGGCAGATCGGGATGAGGGGCGTGAGCAAGCTGAGACCGACCGAAGTTATCATGTCGCTGTTCAAGGACGCTAAGCCCGACAATAAGATCGGGGATAGGATCTGGATCAAGCTCAAGGGAATGGTCAAACGTACCTACAATTACGGAATGGCGGTCGGTTTCAACAAACATTATTGTATCTACAGGATGTGACACGGTGGCAGGGAAAAGAAAATTATCGGTCAAGGGCGTATTGGATAGGCTGGGGTCGGTACACGTTAACTAGCTGAAATTCATGAATAAATATCCTGAAAGTAGACGATTGAAGGCCCTCTGTCCTCTTTTTTGCCATCAAAAACGACATTATAGGTTCCCATCTTTTCTCGTAACTGTAACTCTCCGTCGGCTCGACTCAGCTTTTTACCGCAAGGGCATAAGTCTCGATGTCTCGTGAACTCGCTTATCGGTATGAGCCTAAAAGCGGCTCAACTCGGCTTTATACCGCTTACCTTTACTTATGGCCCTTCATTGACATTTTACGAATTTCCATCCATGATAATTATATAAATTCTGGTAAGCACAGCACTGAATTCAACTCTTAACAAGAATGTAGAGCCTATGCTGCGACGTCCTTTTTCATGGCTTGTTCCGATATTGCTGGTTTTTCTGGTCGCCGCTTTCGCCTGGTACAAACTATCCCCTAAAGAGATAGAGGTGGTGGTCGCGCCGGTTGAACATGGTACCGTCGAAAAGATCGTGGCCAACACCAGGGCTGGTACCCTTAAAGCTTGCCGACAGGCAAATCTCTCCACCAGTATCGGCGGTCAAATCAGCGTGCTTAACGTCAAGAATGGCGACAGGGTTAAAAAAGGCCAACTGCTGCTGGAACTCTGGAATAAGGACCTGGTCGCCGAGGTGGCCTTGGCGGCTACCGAGGTGAGGGCGGCCGAGGCCAGAGAGGCTGCGGCCCGGCTGCAGTCTGAGATATCCCACCGAGAGGCTGCCCGTCTGCAACGTCTCTTTCAATCAGAAGGGGTCTCCGAATCGGCAATTGACAAGGCGGTCACCGAAGCGGCGGTCCACTTTGCCTCCTATGAGGCGGCCCAGGCTTCCGTTCTGACCAGCCGAGCCCGGGTTGCCGTGATAAAAGCCAACCTGGATCGAACCCGGTTGCTGGCCCCTTTTGCGGGAATAATTGCCAAGATTAACGGTGAATTGAATGAATATGTCACCCCTTCGCCACCCGGCATCGCTACTCCGCCCACCGTTGAGCTCCTTGATACTACCTGTTTTTATGTCACCGCCCCCATTGATGAGGTTGATGCCGCAGCTGTCAGGGTGGGTATGACCGCCAGGGTCAGCATGGACGCCTTCGGCGATCGGTACTTTGCCGCCAAAGTCAGCCGCATCGCCCCCTATGTCCTCGACCGTGAGAAACAGGCCCGCACCGTGGAAATCGAGGTGGAATTCACGGCGGCCGAGGCCGTGGAAAATTTGCTGGCTGGTTACAGCGCCGACGTGGAGATTGTTTTGGAGGAGCATAAGGACACGTTGTACATTCCCACCCAGGCAGTACTTGAAGGCAACCGCGTCTTTGTCTACGACCGCCGGCAGCGCCGCCTCCAGAAAAGAGACATTAAGCCCGGCATCGCCAACTGGGACCGGACTGAGGTGCTGGAGGGTCTGAAAGCAGACGAGCTGGTCGTTACCTCCATTGACCAACCCGATCTTAAGGACGGTTCCAGGGCCGATATTTCCGAGGGACAATGATCAAACTTCAGGACATCGAACGAATCTTCCAGGTAGGCGATGAAGAGGTCCATGCCCTGCAGGAGGTAAACATGACGGCGGTAGCCGGTGATTATCTCGCCATTATGGGTCCGTCCGGCTCCGGCAAGTCAACCCTGCTGCATATCCTTGGCCTCCTTGACCAACCGGACAGCGGCACCTATGAACTGGACAATGTCAAGGTTTCCGACCTCGACGAACAACAGCAGGCTGAGGTCCGGCGGCACAAGATCGGCTTTGTTTTCCAGTTCTTCCATCTGGTGCCGCGCCTTACTGCCGCCGAGAATATCGAGTTGCCGATGGTGCTGGACGGTTTCGATCCGGCCGAACGCAAGAAACGGGTCGCTACCGCCCTGGAGGCCTTCGGCCTTGCGAACCGGGCCGGTCATCGGCCCGATCAACTGTCGGGAGGCCAACGGCAGCGGGTTGCCATTGCCCGGGCCACTATCATGCAGCCCTCGGTGATCCTGGCCGACGAACCGACCGGCAACCTGGATCGGGCCGCCGGGATTGAGGTGGTTAATATTCTCGAAGATCTGAACCGTCAGGGGATAACCCTGATTATTGTAACCCACGACCCGGCTCTGGGAAACCGGGCCAACCGCAAAATTGAGATGGTCGATGGTCGGATCATCAATGGTCACGGTTAAGAGCCGGACCCCTGTTCCGGAACGGTGGCCAAGGAGAAAAAAGCATGCACAGTTTTGATATGCTTCTTTTCAGCATGAAGGCCGCCACCGCTAATCGCAGCCGCACCATCCTGACCCTGATCGCCATGACGATCGGGGTCTCCTCGGTCATTATCCTCATCTCGCTGGGTGACAGTGCTCGTCGCTATGTCGTTGAGCAGTTTTCCTCTCTGGGCTCAAATCTGCTGATCATCCTGCCCGGCCGGACCGAGACCGTTGGCGGACCACCGCCACTTCTGGGCGAAACACCCCGCGATCTCACTCTGGACGACGTCGTTGCCCTGACCCGCTCCACGGCAATCCGGAGAATCGCGCCAATCGTTGCCGGTTCGGCGCCGGTTTCGGTGCGGCAATTGGAACGGGAGATGATGGTAATCGGCGCCACCGCCGAACTTCTGGAGATGCGCCATCTGGCGATGAGCCAGGGTCGCTTTCTGCCGCCCGGCGATCCGACCAGGGGTACTTCGGTCTGTATTATCGGCAGCACCGGCCGGAAGGAACTTTTCGGCAGTCGCCAGGCCCTGGGGCAATGGCTCCGGATCGGCGATCGCCGCTTCAAGGTCATCGGTATCCTCGGCCAGACGGGGATGTCGATGGGAGACGACATGGGCGAAGTGGTGATCATTCCCGTGGCCTCGGCCCAAGCGCTGTTCAACACCGAGTCCCTGTTCCGGGTGCTGGTGGAAGCCTCCAGTCCCGACTCGATCGACCGGGCCAGGGAGGCGATACTGACCATTATCCGGACCCGCCATGACGGTGAAGATGATGTCACCGTCATCAGCCAGGGCGCGATACTTGCCACCTTCGACCGCATTTTCCGGGCTCTGACCCTGTCGGTGGCGGGGATAGCAGCGATCAGCCTGGTAGTGGCCGGGATCATGATCATGAATATCATGCTGGTCTCGGTCTCCAATCGCCGGGTGGAGATCGGCCTGCTCAAGGCCCTGGGCTCGACCCATTATCAGATCATGGGGCTGTTCCTCACTGAATCAGCCCTGCTGTCCCTGACCGGCGCGGCTATCGGCTTCCTTCTTTCAATAGTAAGCATTGAGCTGGCGGCCGTCTTCTTCCCGGAATTTTCCCTGCAGATCGCCCCCTGGTCTCTGGGCTTTGCCTTTGCGGTGGCCCTGACCACCGGGATTGCCTTCGGGGTCCTGCCGGCCCGCCGGGCCGCCCGTCTGGAGGCTGCTTTGGCACTGGCTCAACGCTGAACTATTAGGAAAAAGATCATGCAACTTTATGATTTTGGATGGCTTACCTTTAATGCCGTGCGCTCCCAACGGTTACGGAGCTTTCTCACCGCCCTTGGCATCGCGGTGGGAATTGGCGCGGTGGTCTTGCTCACCTCCCTCGGCGAAGGGTTGCACCGCTTTGTTCTGGCTGAATTCACCCAGTTCGGCACCAATCTCATCGTCATCAATCCCGGCAAGACCACCACCCATGGCGTTTCCGGTGCAGTAATTGGCAATATCAGACCGTTAAGCATCGAAGACGCCGAGGCCCTGGGCCGGATTCCCCAGGTGGTCGACGTGGTGTCGGTGGTCCAGGGTAACGCCGCCGTTGAGGCTGGCCGACGTCGGCGGCGGACCACGATCTACGGCATCGGGGCCGCCGCGCCCAAGGTCCTGAAATTCCAGGTGGCAGCCGGTCGGTTTCTGCCCGATGATCCGCCCAGGGCAGCCCGCGCCTTTGTGGTGCTTGGTAGTAAGCTGAGAAGCGAACTGTTTGGCAGCGGCCAAGCCCTGGGCGAAAGGGTCCGGATCGGTGGCGAACTGTTCCGGGTCATTGGCTCAATGGAATCCAAGGGCCAGATGCTGGGCTTTGACCTGGACGACGCCGTCTACATTCCCACCGCCAAGGCCCTGGCCATGTTCAATCGGGAAAGTCTGATGGAGATCGACCTGCTCTACACGGTCGGCAGCAATGCCGATACCGTCGCCGATCAGGCTCGCAAGGTCCTGATCTCTCGCCACGGCAACGAGGATTTCACCATTACCACCCAGGAGCAGATGTTGGAGGTATTGGGCTCAATACTCAATATATTGACCATCGCGGTGGGCGCTCTGGGTGGCATCTCCCTGTTGGTGGGTGGGGTCGGTATCCTGACAATCATGTCGATCGCCGTCAACGAGAGGACCTCCGAGATCGGTCTGCTCCGCGCTCTGGGTTGCGAACAGAGCCAGATTCTATCCATCTTTCTCGGTGAAGCCGTGATTTTATCAGGGATCGGCGGTCTGGCCGGTTTACTCCTTGGGGCTGGCGGCGCCTGGCTGCTCGGAACCCTGGTGCCTGCTCTGCCCACTCATACATCGTGGTCTTACGTGCTGTCCGCCGAACTCCTGGCCGCGACTGTTGGCCTGTTAGCCGGCATTCTTCCCGCCCGCCGCGCCGCTGGCCTGAACCCGGTTGAAGCCCTCCGCGCCGAGTAATTGCTTCCTTCTCTTATCTTAAAACAGTCCAGATTTATGACTCTTTGCCAACATCAGAGGAAATGGGAACGGGGTCAGAAAGAAAGTTTAACCTGTGCTTACCGTGTTTAGCCCGCATATTTCATGAGTATTTTTGAAAAGCCATTTTAACTGGTTGTATTTGTGTGTTAAACCTCGGTTTGCTGTGGAATGTCAAGGTCACAGTTTGTACCAAATGAAATACATGGTTTGTTTTTCAGATAGCGCAGACTTCGAAACTACTCACCCTGCGGGCCAGCCGATATATCCGTATAGCACCCCTCAGGGGGGTA
>DAOVJK010000028.1 GCA_030673265.1 Pseudomonadota bacterium
ATTTTGCGTTTGACCTGTTCTATTGGCGCATCGACGTCTTCGCCGCAGAACGGGCACCATGGCAGGACTTTAATGTTTGCGTTTTTAACCATAATCAGATTTCTTTATTGATAGCCTCAAAAAAACGTGGATCAACCGGGAAGCCAAGCTTTTTTGCTTTTTCGGCAGCAGTTTTTGCGCCGGGAAAGTCGTTATTGTAGAAGAGAGCTACGGCCAGATTGTTCTGGCCCAAGGGGAAATCTGGCTCCAGTTTGACTCCTTCCTGGGCAGCTTCCAGTGCTTCGGTTAATTTGCCTGTCATGATATGGGCTGATGCTAAACCAGCCCAGGCGGTCACCATTTTGGCATCATGACGGAGAGCTTCTTTGTAGGAAGTTGTAGAGCGTTCACCATCGCCTTTCTGCCACCAAATCATGCCCAGATTGGCATGGGCTTCGGCAGAATTAGGCATGATTTTCAGGGCCTGCTCGTTAGCGGCCATGGCCTTGTCGAAATCGCCATTTTCAAAATGAATTGAGCCGATGTTGACTAGGGCCTGAACAGCCTGAGGGTCGATTTCAAGGCATCTTTCCAACATGCGCAGGGCATCGGCGGTTCGGCCTGCCATTCTGTAAACTACGGCCAGATGGTGGTGGGCAACGACATTGTCCGGCAATTCCTCGCACTTCTTTTCAAGCTCTTCGATAACCTTGGTCAGGTCTTTCGTCTGGACGTTTTCAGACATAATGGATCCTCATTATTTTAAATTACCTTAAACTGGAAGGGGGCTGTAAATGTTACGTAAGCAAATTGGTCGGAGGTCTGAATTTCATGCCGGTAAATGGATTTAGGAAAGAATATATATTCGTGGGTCCAAGTTCCAGAACAGCTGAGCCGTACGACCATAAGTCGATAAATTATAAGCACTGGGGCGACTGTCGACAAGGTGCAGAAGCTAACATAATGCAATTTTATAGTCAAAAACTTTGAATTAGCACTGAATCTGCTGTAGATTCTGAGGCTTTCCGGGCAAAAATAATTTCAGACAGATATATTTGTGGGCAATGAATAAGAACCGAGGCAACTCAAATAGCAAAGGGCATGGATGTCGGGGGATCGTAGTCGCCGGTTTGAGCGGTGGCTCCGGCAAGAGTGTCGTCTCTGTGGGGATTACTGCGGCCCTTGCCGGGCAGGGCTATAATGTTGTGCCGTTTAAAAAAGGCCCGGACTACATTGATGCCGGTTGGCTGGGGCTGGCGGCAGGCACACCTTGTTGCAATCTTGATCCATACCTAATGAAAAGAGATATTATGATTGACTCTTTTCGCAGCAGGATCTGTTCTGCCGATTATGTGATCCTCGAAGGAAACAGGGGGGTGTTCGACGGGGTAGATCTGGAAGGTTCGTTCAGTACGGCCGAACTGGCGGTTACCCTGCAGATGCCGGTATTGCTGGTGGTGGATTGTACCAAAGCAACCCGTACGGTCGCCGCTCTGGTTTCAGGTTGCCAGGCCTTTGATCCCCGCCTGGAGATCCGGGGGGTGGTGCTGAACAGGGTCGGTGGTAGCCGCCATGAGAGTATCGTTCGCCGGGCTGTTGAGCACTATACCGATATTCCGGTAATCGGGGCATTGCCCAGATCAGCACAGGATGTGTTTCCCCAGAGGCATCTTGGTGTGACCCCTGGCCCTGAACATGATCAGGCGGAGCAGGCTCTGACCACCCTTGCGGCCAGGGTCGAGAAGTACCTCGATCTGGAAAAGCTGAAAGATGTAATGGTTAGCCTGAGCTGCTCGCCCAAAGAGGTGTTGTCACGCGGTCAGGATAATGTCCGAATCGGGGTGATCAGGGATGCGGCATTCCAGTTCTATTATCAGGAAAATCTTGAGGCGTTGATAGCGTTGGGTGGTGAGATTGTTGAAATCAACGCTCTGACCGCAGGAGAGCTTCCCGGGATTGACGCCCTTTACATAGGCGGGGGCTTTCCGGAAACCAGCGCCCGGGAATTGGCAGCCAATAAATCATTTCTTGCCTCTGTCAGGGAAAAAGCCGACAGTGGCCTGCCTATTTATGCCGAATGCGGAGGGCTTATTTATCTTGGCCGGGACATGAAGGTTGACGGCCAGGAATATCGGCTGGCGGATGTTTTTCCGGTTAGCTTCAGCCTGCAGCGGAAACCCCAGGCCCATGGCTATACAAACTTGCAAGTTACGGGTGACAATTCATTTTACCCGGTTGGCACCAGGATAAGTGGCCACGAGTTCCGTTACAGTCGGGTCGATGTCTGGCCGAATGATCCGGGGATGTTAGCGTTAAGAATGGATCGAGGGGTAGGCTTTGCCGGTGGCTGGGATGGCCTGGTTTATAAAAACGTTTTGGCTATGTACAGTCACATCCATGCCCTCGGCACTCCGCAATGGGCGCCGGGGATGATTGATGCCGCAAAAAGATACCGTCGGGATCAGGCCTGAGGATAATTGCCCAGAACTTTTATTTCGATTTTCTTTATGGTGGCAGCGTCTGGTTTCGGTTCTGTCCAATCGATAAAAGATTCGGTGACTCTGCTGAAATCGCCATGGTCTTTTTTGCATTTATCACAGATACTCATGGCTGAATCCCGGTAGGCGATAACTTTGCTGGCCGCGTCCCCTTTCTTATCCAGGGCAGCCATCTTCCGGCAGCCGCAGTCAAGTCTGACTACTGCAACTCCGATAGCATCGGGACTCCCTTCGATGATTCCGGCGATCATGGCGCTTTCGTTCTTTTCTGCTATCAATTTGTTTGGTGCGGTTTTTTTGTTTTTCTTAACTTTCATATGTAATGATTCCTGAACACTTTCGTAATTGGGCAATGATTTTTAGGTTATCTGGCGAATGTATAGCACTCTAAGATATCAGCACAGGCAGGTCAACCTGATCATTAAATTTACTTGTTGCTGTTATGATTTAGTGGTGACGGTTTTTTATTGACAAAAAAACGGTGGTGAATTACAGGGATGATAGTTGTTTGTGACATAGTAGTGCTGCTGAGAGACATGAAACTATTTTTTAGAATAAGTCGTTGAAATCATTAAACTTTTTGTGGAGGTATAGTTATGTGGCAAGTAGATGTTGATACTGACAAATGTTCCGGTGATGAAGAATGTGTAAACGCCTGTCCGGCACAGGTTTTTGAGATGACTGATGGTAAGGCTGATCCTGTAAATATGGAAGAATGTCTTGGCTGTGAGACCTGCGTTGAAGTTTGCCCCGAGGGTGCCATTACTGTAACCGAGTCGTAAAACCGGTTGCTGGTATTTTCCAGATTTTAAAAATGGGCTCGTCTCTGCTTTAGCTTGAGATGGGCCCATTTTTTTTATTGTCTAGTATTTGCCGGTGCTTTAAGGTTTCGGACGATGCTGTCTTGGGCCAGGTAAGTAGTTGGGTATCGAGAGCGTGATAATGATGATTGCCAGATTTAAGCCCAATGTTTCCGTTAAAACCAGAATCTTTCTGGCCGCATTGCTGTGGAGTTGTATTGGTTTGATGTTACTGTGGCGCGGCGGCAATGCTGTTGTCGGCACGGGCAGGGAATGGCTGCTGCCTGTTTCTCTGTTGGTCGGTTCTTTAAAGTCCTGGGCGATTCTCGACCGGGTGGCCTCTAAAAACATGACCCGCATCTTTGATAAGGGTGAGTATAGTTGTCTGGGTGGGGTTTATTCATGGAAAACCTGGCTGCTGGTTATGGGCATGATTATTCTTGGCAGGTTGCTGAGGGCGTCATCCTTGCAGGTCTGGTTGGTCGGCCTTATTTATGTTACCGTGGGCTGGAGTTTGTTCTGGTCCAGTCGCAAGGTATGGGTGAAGTTGCGTAACTTATCCAATTGTTCCGGTACTGAATCAGGCGGTGAGCAGAGTGGTGACGAGTAGTAAAAAATCAATCCCTAATAACCGGGTCGAGGTTGACCTGAGTGCTTTACGCTATAACTACCGGAACATCCTGGCCCAGGTGGGTGGGGGAGTTCGGCTGATGGCCATCGTCAAGTCTGATGCCTATGGTCACGGTCTGGTACCTGTGGCTAAGGCCCTTGCCAGAGAAGGGGCCATGACCTTTGGGGTCGCTGAGGCTAGCGAAGGGGTGAAGTTGCGGCAGGCTGGGGTCGAGGGCGAGGTCATTGTTTTACTTGGCGGTCGGCCCGACTCTTTCCCGGAGACCATCGAGTATGATTTGCAGCCTGTAGTTTATGATCTGGAAGTGCTTGCGGAGCTCGCTGCATTTGCAGAGCAGCATGATCGCCAGGTTGGCGTGCACTTGAAAATTGATACCGGGATGGGGCGCCTGGGGATAATGCCTGATCAGCTTGACAGCTATCTTGAGTTGTTGGAAAAATTAGCCGGGGTCAGATTGGCCGGCATCATGAGTCATTTTCCCCGGGCCGATGATCAGCAGGATCGGAGCCAGGCCGTCGAACAAAATCGGCGATTTGCTGAAATGTTGGGCAAGGTCCGGCAACGTTGCGGAAATGGCCCTGCCCATATGGCTAATTCGGCGGCAATTCTCAATGTTCAGAACAGTCATTATGATCTGGTCAGGCCGGGGATTACCCTGTATGGTTGCTATCCTTTCCCGGCAGGTAAAACAAACTCAAACCTGCAGCTTAAGCCGGTTATGAGTTTCAAGACCAGGGTGATTCAGGTTAAGGAGGTCCCGAGTGGCTACGGAATCAGCTACGGCCATACTTATCGCACGAAGCGACCAACCAGATTGG
This sequence comes from Pseudomonadota bacterium, assembly GCA_030673265.1. Lineage (GTDB taxonomy): Bacteria > Desulfobacterota > Desulfobulbia > Desulfobulbales > JAGXFP01 > JAGXFP01. The sequence continues at coordinate 4,727 of DAOVJK010000028.1, forward strand.
CAGTATTGCCGGTTGGTTATGATAATGGCTATCTCCGGCGACTTAGCGGACGGGCCAAGGTCATTATTGCCGGGCAAAGGGTGCCAGTCCTGGGCCGAATCTGTATGAATGCCTGTCTGGCTGATATCACTGATCTTGACCAGGTAAGAGTTGGTGATGAGGTGGTGCTGATGGGTTGTCAGGGTGATGCGGAGATAACAGCCGACGATATAGCTGGTTGGTCCGACACGATCAGCTATGAAATACTGTGCCTCTTCGGAGGCAGTAACCCGCGGCTATATCTGCCGGACTAACCTGCTTTGATGATTAGGTGAGAAGACTGTCGTGGTGTTAGCAATGGCCAGGCAATAAGTTTGATTTTGCTGATAATCTGCCGATATTGAGCGGCTTAAACATATTGAGAAACAAGTAGGGATATGATCAAAAAACGTTTGCAAGCAAGTCTGGACCGATGTTTTAACCGAGGGGTGGTCGAAGGCTTATGGTCGGCAGAATCTGGCGGGGCTTATGCTGTTGAAGAGCCCAAACAGGTCGCCCATGGGGATTTTTCAACCAATATGGCGATGATCGTCGCTGGCCGCGAGAAAAAGAACCCTCGGGAAATTGCCGGTATTCTGGTCGGGATGATGGCAGAAGAAACCGCTCTGGTCGATAAGGTGGAAATTGCCGGGCCAGGTTTCGTCAATTTTTTTATCAAGCCCGAGGTCTGGCATTCGGTTTTGCCCGAGGTCTGCACGCAGGATGAAAAATTTGGCCTGAGCGATGTCGGTTCCGGCCGCAAGGTCTTAGTTGAGTTTGTCAGCGCCAACCCCACCGGGCCCTTAAGTATCGGGCATGGTCGGCAGGCGGTGCTTGGTGATGCCATTGCCCGGCTGTTGAGCGCCACCGGTCACCAGGTGACCAGGGAATACTATTACAACGATGCCGGGCGTCAGATGCGGGTCCTGGGGGAATCCACCCGGGCCAGATATCTGGAACTGCTCGACCTTGAACATCAGTTCCCGGAAGATGGCTATCAGGGTGAATACATCCGCGAGATCGCCGCCGAGCTTAAAAAGTCTCAGGGGGACAGCCTCAAAGATGTTGCTGAGGTGACCCCTTTCAAGGAGGCAGCCGAGAAATCTATCTTTGCCGATATCGAAGCAACCTTGCAGCGGTTGGGGATCGAATTCGATAACTATTACAATGAGCATTCCCTCTATGATGCCGGTCTGATCGATGATGTGGTCGCCACTCTCCGCGACAAGGGTCTGGTTTATGATCAGGATGATGCGGTCTGGTTCAAGACCACCGAGTTTGGCCAGGAAAAAGACCGGGTCATTATCAAGAGTACCGGCGAGCCGACCTACCGGTTGCCGGATATCGCCTACCATCGGGAAAAATTTAAACGTGGCTTTGACTGGATGGTCGATATTTTTGGTTCCGACCATATCGCCACCGTGCCGGATGTTATGGCTGGCGTTCAGGCCTTGGGCTACGACCCTGCCAAAGTAACGGTGGTTCTTCATCAGTTTGTCACCCTGATGCGGGAGGGCAAACAGGTCAAGATGTCGACTCGCAAGGCCACCTTCATTACCATCGATGAACTCGTCGACGAGGTCGGGGTTGATGTGGTTCGTTTCTTTTTCCTGATGCGTAAAGCCGACAGTCAACTGGAGTTTGATCTTAATCTGGCCACCCAGCAGAGTCAGGAGAACCCGGTGTATTACATGCAATATGGCCATGCCCGTCTGGCCAGCATCAACCGTAAGGCCATCGAGAAGGGTGTGGATCGAGGCGTCCTGGCCGATATCCCTCTGCATCGCTTGGTGGAGCCGGAGGAGTTGCATCTGCTCAAGGCCCTGGCTGCCTGGCCCGAGCTGGTCGAGAGTGCCGCTTTGGGACTTGAACCCCATCGGGTTGTTTTCTTTATGCAGGATCTGGCCGCGCAGTTTCATAGTTATTACAATAAACATCGGGTCATCTCCGATGATCTGGAACTCTCGCAAGCCCGTCTCTGGCTGGCAGAGGGTATCCGGGTTATTTTACGAAATGGCTTGAATCTCATCGGGGTTGATGCCCCGGAGAGCATGTGAGCACCGGTTATGGCTTCTGGTAAGCGTAAGAAGGGCTTTTCCATAAAATTTGATCTTTCTCTCGCCGGCCTCTTTGGTGTTGGAGTTGTCTGTTTCTGTATTTTCCTCTGGATGTTTTTGTTGGGTATCTGGTCCGGTCAAACCGTTTTGTCTTCAGGAAAGAACCGGCTGGTCGGAGTAAAGAAACTGCAGATCAAAACCCTGCAAACCGTAGCGAAGAAGTCGCCGCCCCCGTTGGAACAGGCAGTTGGCGCGCCGGTTGTTAAGGCTGTTCCTGCCCCTGGTGTTAAAAAGAAAAAAGTGCTGGGTGCCAGCAAAAAAGTTGTTGTTCAAAAAACAAAACAGGTTTCTGAGTCCGAAGAAGATCCTGCATTTTTTGCCGTACAAGTTGCTGCGTTTAAGGATGCTGCCCTGGCCGTCAAGGAAGTTCGCTCCTGGCAAGACAAGGGATACAGTTGTTTTTCCAGACCGCCGGAAGGGGCGGATGATCTATTTACCCGAATTTATATTGGTCGTTTTGATAGTATGGATAGTGCCAAAAAGAAGGCTGCGGCCCTTGCCAGGAAGGAAAAAATCAAGCCATTTATTGTGCTGGTGCCCGCAGAATAGAATAACCGGGCGGAGCTTGACCGGTCAGGTATCCTGCAGTATGGTTGTCAGGTTTAATGACGTCGCAGTCTTCGCTTGGCTGCTTGGCCATTCCTTTGATTATTTTGCCAGTTGGCTGCTTTTTTTTGGGGCTTTCTGGTTGGCTAACTAGCTGAAATGTTAATAGATTTGTATCGACGTGGATGGCAAATGTCCGGGTCGGGGGTTATTAAGAGGATAATTGGTTGCCGAGATGATCCGCAGGGCTCGCATTGATGATGTAAAAAAAATCTACGCCATCCTCCAGCATTTTTCTGCCAAGGAGTTGCTGCTTGGTCGTTCTTTGAGTTCTTTATATGACCAGTTGCGAGATTTTCTGGTCTATGAGGATCCGCAGCAGGTAGAAAAGCGGATAATCGGCGTCTGTGCCCTCCATGTTTGTTGGGAGAACCTGGCCGAAATTCGTTCGCTGGCGGTTGTTGAGGGAGAACATGGTAAGGGAGTTGGCCGGGAGCTGGTGCGGGTCTGTCTTGAGGATATGAAAGAGCTCGGCTTGAGTAAGGTGTTTACTCTTACCTATCAACCGGGATTTTTTGAAAAGTTGGGATTCAGGAAGGTTGATAAGAGCGAATTACCACACAAGGTCTGGAGCGATTGTATCCAGTGCCCCAAATTTCCGGATTGTAATGAAGAGGCGATGGTCCGGGATATATAAGCAGGGAGCTTAAAAGAAATGATCGGAAGTTTACTAACCAAGATTTTTGGCAGCAAGAATGAAAGGGTCCTGAAAGAGATCCAACCTATAGTTGTTGCTATTAATGATCTGGAACCTGAGATCAAGAAACTGGATGACCAGGCTTTGGCGGCCAAAACCGTTGAGTTTAGAGAGCGGTTGACCAAGGGCGAGACCGTTGATGACCTTTTGGTTGAAGCCTTTGCCGTGGTGAGGGAAGCCGCCTGGCGGACCGTGGAAATGCGGCCCTTCGATGTCCAGTTGGTTGGTGGCATTGTTCTGCATCAGGGCAAGATCGCCGAGATGAAAACCGGTGAGGGCAAGACCCTGGTCGCTACTATGCCTGTTTACCTCAATGCCCTGAGCGGGCATGGTTCCCACGTGGTGACCGTTAATGATTACCTGGCCAGTCGTGATGCAGAATGGATGAGTCAGGTCTATACCTTTTTGGGGATGAGCACCGGGGTGATTGTCCATGATATGGATGATCAGGACCGGCGGGCGGCCTATGCCAGTGATATTACCTATGGCACCAATAACGAGTTCGGTTTTGATTATCTGCGCGATAATATGAAGTTTTCCGAGGAAGATTTCTGCCAGCGGCCCTTGAACTTTGCGATCGTCGATGAGGTTGACTCCATCCTGATCGATGAGGCGCGGACGCCGCTTATTATCTCGGGGCCGTCCGATATGTCGACCGAACTTTATCAGCGGGTGGATCGGCTTGCGCACAACTTTCAGAAGGAAATCCACTTTACCATCGATGAGAAATCCCGGGCCTTGTCACTTACCGATGATGGGGTGGCTCTGGGAGAGAAGCTTTTGGAGATTGATAATCTATATGACCCTCAGAATATCGAGTGGCTGCATCATCTCAATCAGGCCCTGAAGGCCAATTTTGTATTCAGCCGTGATGTTGATTATCTGGTCAGGGACGGTGAGGTTCTGATCGTTGATGAGTTCACCGGTCGGGCTTTGGCGGGTCGGCGCTACAGCGATGGTCTGCATCAGGCCCTTGAAGCCAAGGAGAAGGTCAAGGTAGAAAAGGAAAATCAGACCCTGGCCTCAATCACCTTCCAGAACTATTTCCGGATGTATGACAAGCTGGCCGGCATGACCGGTACGGCTGATACCGAGGCGGTTGAATTCAAGAAGATTTACAACCTTGATGTGGTGACGATTCCGACCAACCACAACATGGTCCGCGCCGATTATGCCGATTCAATTTACAAGAACAAGAAGGCCAAGTTCCGGGCTGTGGTTCGGGAGATCCAGGCCCTGCATAAGCTCGGGCGCCCGGTCCTGGTCGGGACGATCAGTATTGACATTTCCGAGCAGATCTCCACAATGCTCAAAAAGGCCGGGGTTAAACACGCGGTTCTGAACGCCAAGCACCATGAAAATGAAGCCAAGATCATCGCCGAGGCTGGCGAACCGGGCAGGGTGACCATTGCTACCAATATGGCGGGACGTGGTACCGACATCAAGCTTGGTGAAGGGGTCGCCGATCTCGGTGGGTTGCATATTCTGGGGACCAGCCGGCATGAATCTCGCCGGATCGACAATCAGCTGCGCGGTCGGGCCGGCCGGCAGGGCGATAATGGCTCTTCCCGGTTCTTTCTGTCGCTGGAAGATGATCTGTTGCGCATTTTCGGTTCTGATCGTATTTCCGGGATTATGGACAAGCTGGGCATGGAAGAGGACGAGCCGGTCGAGCATCAGATGATCAGTAAGGCCATCGAGAATGCCCAGCGCAAGGTTGAAGGGCATAACTTTGAGATTCGTAAGCATCTGCTCGAATACGATGATGTCATGAACAAGCAGCGGGAAGTGATCTATCGGCAGCGCCGGGAGATCATGATAAACGAAAATGTCCAAGATGATATCATGGAGATGATTGCGGACCTGGCCGACATGATTGGCGGTGGGGTGGCCGATCCCAAGATGCCTTCCCTCGAATGGGACTGGGATAGTCTTCGTGAGCAGCTTCATGCGAGTTTTGGCTTGAATTTTGAGCTGAGTGACGAAGAAAAAGAGGATATCAGCGTTGATCAACTGATCGAGAAACTGACCGTTTTTCTGAACGATGCCTATGGGGTGCGGGAAATGGAAAATGGTTCCGAAAACATGCGTAATCTCGAAAAGCTGGTTCTTCTCCAGGTTATCGATCAACACTGGAAAGAGCATCTCCTGAATATGGATCATCTCAAAGAGGGGATCAGTCTGCGGGGCTACGGTCAGAAGAACCCCCTTAACGAGTACAAGCGTGAAGGCTTCGATATGTTCATGGAGCTGATGGACACCATCAAGCAGCAGACCGTCAGGCAGCTTTTCCTGATCAGGTTGGTTGAGGAAGATGAGATTGAAAGACTGGCCCGTGAACAGCGGGAGCGCAAACAGGAAATGGAGTTGCGCCATGGTGAATCAGCCGGGGAGCGGCAGCCGGTCAGACGCGAAGGCGAAAAGATCGGGCGTAATTCCCCCTGTCCCTGCGGCAGCGGTAAGAAATATAAAAAATGTTGTGGGCGGGCGACCTGATTAGCTGCCTGCGAGTAGAGTGCCTCTGTGACCCGTAATTCAATCAATAATTGCGGGTTGGTGTTTGGTCACGTTGTTCCCTTTGGTGGAATAGTTACAAAATATGGACAATTTCAAGGTAAATGGCTTCAAGGCAGCGGCGGTAAGGTCGGGCATCCGTGGTAAGGATCGGCTGGATATGGGGCTTATCGTCTGCGACCGGCCTGCCGTAGCGGCCGGAGTGTTTACGACCAGTCTGGTCAAGGCTGCCCCGGTACTGCTCGATACGGCAAGACTGGCCGACGGCAAGGCCAGGGCTATTCTGGTTAATTCCGGGATTGCCAATGCCTGTTCAGGTGCGCCCGGGATGGCGGCGGCCATCAGCAGCAGCAAATTTGTTGCCGATGGTCTGGAGATTGGTGAAGACGATGTGCTGATCGCATCGACCGGAGTGATAGGTGAGCAGCTTGACCTGGCCTGTTTCAAAAAAGCTATTCCCGCCCTGATCGAAGCACTGTCGACCGACGGTCTGGTCGAGGTGTCCCAGGCGATTATGACCACCGATACCGTCGCCAAAATGGCGGTACGGGTGGTAGAGGTGGCTGGCAAGCCGGTAAAGCTTGTCGGGATGACCAAGGGGGCCGGGATGATCAAGCCCAATATGGCCACCATGCTTGCCTTTGTCATGACTGACGTGGCAATTGAGCAAGGTTGCCTGCAGCAGATGCTCCAGCAGGCCTGTGACCGCTCTTTCAATCGGATCACCATTGACGGTGATACCAGCACCAACGACTCGGTGATTATCCTCGCTAATGGTCTGGCCGGCAATCAACCGCTGACCGAAAACAGTAGCGAGGCTGCACCGTTCATGGCAGCCTTGGCTGATCTGACCAAGGACCTGGCCCTGCAGATCGTCCGGGACGGTGAGGGGGCGACCAAACTTGTTACGGTTCGGGTAAAAGGGGCGCGGAACGATCAGGAGGCCAAGCAGGCGGCAGAGACGGTGGCCGAGTCCAATCTGGTCAAGACCGCCTTTTTCGGCGAGGATGCCAACTGGGGCCGGATTATTGGCGCTCTAGGCCGGTCCGGGGCCGCCTTTGATCAGCAGCAGGTTGATATCGCCTTTGATGAAGTCTTAATGGTGGAGAATGGCCTCGGCTTGGGCAGTGAGGTTGAGGCGGCGGCCACCGAGGTCCTCAAGCAGAAAGAGTTCTCCGTCAATATCGATCTTAAGGCAGGTAGTGGGTCCTGCGAGTATTACACCTGCGATTTCTCTCTGGACTACGTCAAAATAAATGCCGATTACCGGACTTGATGGTAGCCCGGCACGGATCTTTCTGCGCCATTTTCTTTTTTTATAATCTCCAGTTTTGCATATTTTACCGCCGAGATGTAAGCGGATGTGGATGGCGAAATTAATGATCTTGTTGCCGGCCAGATATGTTCTCCCCCTTATCTTTTTGCTGTTCTTCCTGGGAGGATGTGCCCCTTCGATTAACAGCTCCGTGCTGCTCGCCCGGCTTGGCAATGAGAAGGATGCCCCGGCGGTCGTTGATGTCCGGACCGGATCAGAGTTTAAGCGAGGCCATTTGCCGGGGGCGGTCAATATTTCGTTACTGGTTTTGCCTTTCCGGTTGGCGACGGTTCCGGTCAAGGGCAAAGGTGATCCGGTTGTGGTATACTGCGCTCATGGACCAAGGGCGGCTCTGGCCGCTTTTATCCTTAGAATGGCGGGATTTAAAGATGTCCTCCACCTACGGGGTGATCTGGCGGGCTGGAAATCAAGCGGGTTGTCGGTCGAGTAGTAATGGTCGTAGTTGTCTTATGAAGGAACCTAATGCGCAAGATTCTCTTCACTTTTCTGTTGTTGATTGTTGCCGGGATCGGCCTGCTTCATTTCTACACGCCGGGTGATCTTGGGCTTTATCATGCCGCCTATCGACGGTTAAGTTATTTCCCTATCTTCCTCGGGGCGATCTGGTTCGGCCTGCGGGGCGGGCTATTCTTTGCCGTCCTTTCATCACTGGCCTTCATCCCCCATCTCGTTCTGTATATCGGCGAAGATCCCCGGATCTATCTCAATGAATTGATCGAGGTAGTCTTGTATCTGGCGGCCGGTACCCTGACAGGTTTTATCGCCAGTCGGGAGGCAAAACTTCGTGACAAGTACCGGGTCCTTTCCGAGGAGTTGGAAGAGGCCTATGGGAAGTTGCACCATGAGAGTGCCGTCCTGCTTGAGGTAGAGGAGCAGCTGGGGGCAAATCAGAAACTATCCGCCCTCGGCGAGCTTTCCGCTTCCCTGGCCCATGAGATCAAAAATCCCTTGAGCTCGCTCCGGGGTACGGCGGAAATTATTCTTGATGAGTTTCCGGAGGGGCATCCCAAACGGGAATTCGGTGAAATTATGCTCAAGGAGGTTGATCGCCTGAATGTGACGGTCAATGAAATTCTGCAGTTCTCCAAGGGGCAGGCCGCTTTTGCTAATGACCAGCCGGCTGAGCCCCTGTCCGAAGTGATCAACCGGGTGGTAAGGCTGATGGAATCCCATCTGCGCAAGAAGGCGGTTACCTTGCGGGTTGACTCCTGCCCGGAAGCCGATACCTTCGCGGTAAACGGCAGTAAAATGTCCCAGGTTTTTCTGAATATCATTCTGAATGCGATTGATGCCTTGGCTGAACATGGGCAGATCAATCTGAAAATCAGGGTCGACGATCAGGAGATGATTGTTGCGGTCTCCGACAACGGACCGGGGATTCCTGAAAATATGCGGCAGGATATCTTTGCCCCGTTTGTTTCCGGTAAAGAACATGGCACCGGACTGGGCCTGTCGATCAGCGCCAAGATCGTCGAAAGTCTTGGCGGCCGGATCAATGTTTCCGAGAGTAGTGATGGTGGCGCGTGCTTTGCGGTTTCTTTACCCCAGGGCTGAGGTTGTTCTGAAGTACCTTGGGATGCAAAGTTTCAGGTGCCTGGGGTTTGACTTTATAAGTTGTTAAAGAGGTAGGAAATGTCTGGCAGAATCCTGTTAATCGATGATGACGATAGCCTGCGAAGGGTGACCGAGTACAATCTTGTCGCGGCCGGCTTTGAGGTGATGACCGCCGCCTCCGGCAAGGAAGGACTGGCGGGTTTTAGCGAATATGAGCCGGATCTGGTTGTCACCGATGTTGAGCTTGGCGATATGAACGGTCTGGAGCTGCTGGCTGAATTCAAGAAGAAGGACCCGGATACGCCGGTGATAGTGATCACGGCTTACGGGACTATCGATATGGCGGTCAAGGCCATGACCAAGGGGGCCTTTAATTTTATCACCAAACCCTTTGATCGTGAGTCCTTGCGGATGTCCTGCCGGAAGGCTCTGGAGTTGACGACTCTCAAATCCCGCAATCGGCAGTTGGTCGAAGAGGTGGAGCGGTTGAGCGGGGTCGAGGGCATGGAGACCGCCAATTCGGCCATGGCTGAATTGCTGGATACGGCCATGCGGGTGGCGGAGAGTGAGGCCACGGTCCTGATCTCCGGTGAATCGGGCACCGGCAAGGAGCTGCTGGCCCGGTTGATCCATCGGCGCAGCGCCAGGCACAATGGTCCGATGGTGGTTGTTAACTGCGCCGCCATCCCGGACACCCTTATCGAAAGCGAGTTGTTTGGTCATGTCAAAGGCGCCTTTACCGGGGCGGTGGCCAACCGTAAGGGTCGTTTTCAATCCGCCCGCGGCGGCACCCTTTTTCTTGATGAGATCGGTGAGCTTAAATTCGATATGCAGGCCAAACTGTTGCGGGCCATCCAGGAGAGGGAAGTAGAGCCGGTCGGCTCCGACAAGATCGAGAAGGTCGATGTCAGGATAGTAGCCGCCACCAATCGGGATTTGCAGGCACAGGCCTCCTCAGGGGAATTTCGCGAGGATCTTTATTACCGCTTGAGCGTTATCCCTCTTCATATCCCGGCCCTGCGCGAACGGCCTGAAGATATCGAGACCCTGACCGGCCATTTCCTTAAAAAACTTGGCGCGGCCCATGGGGTTGGCTTCAGCGCCGGAGCCTTGGCCCGTCTCAAGGCTTATAAGTGGCCCGGTAATATCCGGGAATTACAAAATACCGTGGAGCGCGGCTTTATCCTGCGGCGCGGCGATGAGATCGGTGAAGAGGTGCTGGGGTTGACGGGTGATAGCGTGGTGGCTGGGGCCGAAGATCAGGGGGGGGTGCTCGGGTTGAATATCCCCGATGAAGGACTTTCCCTCGAGGAAGTGGAGAAAACCCTGATCCGGAAGGCGCTGGAGAAAAGCGGCGGTAACCGTTCGGAGGCCGCCCGCCTTTTGAAAATACCCCGCCATGTTCTGATCTACCGGCTGGAAAAATTTGATCTCTAGATTAAATTGACACTTAGTCCACATATTTCATGAGTGTTTTTGATCATGATCAAAGCAGATCTGTTTTTGTGGTGGATGGTGTTTGTCTCAGACAGGATGAAAGTGCAAGGATTGTATCGAGAAGATCGCCGTGCCTGGTTTTCTACTTTTTTGCTTTAATAGTTGTCTTCATTCCAGACACTCCCCATACTTGCAAATTTCCAGATCGGTCGAGGATGTAGTATTCTTCAGCCGTCGCATCTTTTTGATTATAAACTATACCATTGACTCCCTGTGACTCTGTCAGCACTTGCCTGATTATGATACCGTCTTCAAATCTTTTGACTAAAATAGTAACATCTCCTTCTACTGCGATTATCACCTTGTAGTTCTCTCTGCTGCGGCTATTATCCCAGAATCCTATGATTTGAGGCTCTGCAGCCAGAGCCGGAACCCCAAACTGCAAAAAAGAGAATGCAATCGCTACATTTATCAATCTTTTTGTTAACGGGAAGTTAAATAGCATCATCTTATGCCCCTAAAGGTTCTTGCATAATCCAAGAGAACTTAGCCCTGGTACTTACCATCGCGAACTTCAGCCGATACTGATGGACTCTTATGTAATTCTCTCATAAAATCGAGCTTGGCGGCAATAAATTCCGGAGTAACCAGCTACTTTGTCAACAAGCCGGCGCATTAAATCTTCACCCGGCAAGCCTCTGTGTTGTTATGGAAGCCGGAGCTGCTCCCGGGACTATCAATGGAGTAAAGTTACCGTGTATAAAATTTAGCGGATATTTTCGTGTTGACATTTGGCTGTATTTTCCTGCATCATAGAAGGAGTCTCTACACTGGAAGGTCGGGTGTCGCCTTGTCGATTGAATAACTATTTAGTGAGGCTAAGAAATGAGGAATAAGACGGTTTTTTCGGTCAGTTTTTCGGCATTTGTTCTGCTACTGGTTATTGCCGCTTATGCAGCTGAAATGGCCGGGAAATGCTCATTGTGCGGAATGAATTTAAAATACCGCCTATGAAATCACTTTTAATGACGGCAAAAAGGCAACCTGCTGCTGCGCCCACTGTGGTCTTTATGTCAATGCCACCGAAACCGGCAAGGTCAAAGCGGCCCGGGCTCGTGATTTCATCAGCGGCGAGTGAATGACGCCGGACGCGATGACTTTTCTTTTCAAGAGCAGCGCTACCCCGGCCTGCGCCCCTAACTGGAGAGCCTTTGGCAAAAAGACAGAGGCGGAAAAGTTCCAGAAGGGTTTCGGAGGCACCATCTACAACTTCGCTGAAGCTTAAGGCAAGAGCC
>DAOVJK010000234.1 GCA_030673265.1 Pseudomonadota bacterium
ATCTCCGGATTGGCCCGCTCCAGGCGGCAGCGGACCACGACCCGACAGAGCTCACCGTCGGTGCGGTTATAATCGTAAACAACTTCCAGCTGGTCAGCGACCACTTCGGCATCAGCTTCCGACGTATCAGCCTCGCTGTCAGCGGCAGCCTCACCATCTGCTGCCGGTTCGGCGGCAACTTCTATCTGATTACCAACCGGCGTCTTGCCTAACCAGTCAACACCGGTTATCGATTCCAGGAAGAAACCGAGCCGATCTAATAGTTCAGCCGCAGCGACAACCTGGGCCGCTCCGACTTCAACATCCAGATGGTAACCTTTGACCTGATAATCAGTCCCAATGATCGCCACCGTGTCCAGGGACGCAAATTCATTTCTCAACTCGGCAAGCATCTTCAGACAGCCTCCACCCTTGGCCACCTGCGATGACCGGTCACCTTTTCTTCAAGCTCCAGAATCCCTTCAATCAGGGCTTCCGGTCTAGGCGGACAACCCGGGATAAAAATATCCACCGGAAACAATTTATCCGCACCCTCAACAATGCCATACTGTCCTTCAAAAACGAAAGGCCCGCCGGAGATTGCACAGTTGCCCATGGCTATTACCCATTTGGGTTCCGGCATCTGGTCGTAGAGAGTCTGGACGGCGGGCGCCATTTTTTTACTGATAGTCCCGGCCACGATCATCACATCGCATTGCCTGGGAGAGGGCCGAAACACTTCGGCCCCGAACCGAGCCAAATCAAAACGGGCGGCACCAGCCGCCATCATTTCGATGGCGCAACAGGCCAGACCGAACGTCATTGGCCACAATGAATTTGCCCGGCCAAGGGCTAGCAGTTTGTCAAGAGGCGCAAACTGGACTATTGCTGGCTGTAGATCTTCCTTTCCCACTTAAATACTCCCTTTTTCCACGCATAGATCACGGCAAGCGACAAGATGCCGACAAAAATAACCAGCTCGACAAAATCGCGGATCACAAAACCGTCGTTATAAGCCATAGCCACAGGGAACAGAAACAGAACATCAACATCAAAAGCCAGGAACATCAAAGCATATAGATAGTAAACAATACCAAAACGAATCCAGGCCCCACCAATGGGATCCATACCGCACTCAATAATCTGGTCGGTCTTGTTTACCGTATTCCTGGTGTTGCGGGGGGCGAGCAGAAAGGAAAGAACGAAGGGGCCTATCGCAAATGCGAGACCGCCGAGAAAAAACGCAGCCACATACAGAAGATCAGTTAAAGCTTGCTGTCCCACGATGACGCCTCCCTTAAGAGGTGAAGACTGATTAATCTGTCTACATTGAACTGATCGTGAAAACCCGGCCATTCGTCGGGATTTCAAACGTTACCTGACCACAAAAAAAAGGTGGTGACGCCAGAAAACGAATTGGTGTTTTTTTTATCCTACCAGGCAGACCTTGTCAAGGAAAATACTGAACTGCCATTCAGTTTAAAACGCTGGATAGATCCCCACAAATAATACATTGTGGCAGAATGCCTAGTTGTTATTTTTGCCTTAGTCCTGCCAGCAGGCGACTATGGATGTTATCAAATCCGCCGTTGGAAAGGACTGCGACAACATCTCCATCGGAGGTATTTGCCAAGAGAAAACTTATTATCTGATCCGTAGTGGAAAAATAATTAGAATTGATTTTTTTATCAACCAACGCTCCAACCAGCTCCGAAGAAGAGAAGCGCTCTGTGCTCGCAATATTAAACAGGGGCTCCGGCTCTTTAACCAGAACCAGATCGGCGTCATTAAAACATTCAGGGTAGGCATCCTGAAAAATCCGGCGGCGGCTGGAATTTGTCCGGGGCTCGAAAATGGCAATTAACCGTCGATCCCGGTAAGCCTCACGCAGAGCCGCCAAAGTCTCCCTTACTGCCGTCGGATGATGGGCGAAGTCATCAATAACGGTCACCCCGCCCTCGACCCCACGGATTTCCTGCCGCCTTTTCACCCCGGGAAAAGAGCTAAGCCCCAGCCTAATCGTCTCGGCAGCCAAGCCGAGTCTGTCCAACACGGCTATCACGGCCAAGCTGTTAAGGGCGTTATGCACACCCGGCAGAGTATTTTCGAACTCACCATAAAAGTCGCCGTTCTTCTGCACTTGAAAAGAAGTGGCCCTGGTGCCGACCCGAACTTCGCTCAACTGCCAATCACATCCGACCTCCTGCCCATAACCAATAACCTGACAATTTGCCTCGCCAGCAATCTCCCTGACCACCGGGTCGTCATAATGAACAACCAGACACCCCCCTGGCGGCATGATTTGCACCAAACGCCTGAATGACTTCTTTACCGCTTCCAGATCATCATAGATATCGGCATGATCAAATTCAATACTGGTAATAATCGCAATGGCAGGACGGTAGTGGAGAAACTTTGGCCCCTTATCAAAAAAAGCGGTGTCATATTCATCACCTTCAACGACAAAATGGCGGCCATGCCCAATATTGAAATTGCGCCCGAAGGCATTAACCAGACCGCCGATCATAAAACCGGGCTCCAGACCGGCTTTGTCCAGCAAGGTGGCCAATATGGATGAGGTGGTGGTCTTGCCGTGGGTGCCGGCAACCACTATAGAGCTGTGATTGGTGATAAAGAAATGGGCCAGAGCCTGGGGCATTGAAACGTAGGGGATGGCCATCTCGGCAAGAGCCTGCGCCTCGGAATTCTGACGGGTTATGACGTTACCGACAATCACCAGATCAGGGCGGGGCTCAAGATTAGTTGCAGAATAACCGGCAAAAACTTCAATACCGGTATCAGCCAGAAAATCACTCATCGGCGGATAGACATGTTGATCCGAGCCAGTAACCCTGTAACCTGCGCTCTGCAACATTCCGGCCAAGGCGCCAACTCCGGTGCCACAAATACCCATAAGGTGGATATGTGCTATATTTTCAGGAAAGATATTCAGGGAAGGATCAAGCTCACCCATGCGCAACCCTCCGTTCAAGAGCGGACTGAGTCACGGACCGACCGATAGATTTCACGGAATGTTTCATCAAAATTAGCGGGCGAGAGACGCCCGACTTCAATAAACTTGACGACCACTTCCTTGGCTACCTTGAGGATAGTGTCGTCCGAAACCGGTCGGGGAATTCTGGGCTGTGTAGGATCTGCAGATTTTTTTACCATATTAAAAACAGATGGTTCCTGAAAAAGCCATCGCACCGTTTAGCGTTTAGAGATGGCCAAGTTAGAACTTCATCCCGCCAGCAAGAGCGCAACAACGTAAGAGCCCGAAGTTTTCGCTTAGCTACGACGCCATTAAATACAAAAGCCCCTGCAGTGAAAGAAGGCCAATTCTTGTCAAAGTCTGCAGAGGCTGACCCTGTCGAAAAAAACCATTTAGGCCCTCCCCGCAAGGATTTTTATTTAAACAAAAATTTGGTGGAGCTAGGCGGTCTCGAACCGCCGACCTCTTGAATGCCATTCAAGCGCTCTCCCAGCTGAGCTATAGCCCCACATCAAGTCATGCAGACAACAATAAAAGTGCGCTGTCATTTGCGGCAAGTAACTAACATGCCCCCCTTGGCACTGTCAAGATTTTTCTGTTGCTTGTTGCCAGCCATTTTTCTTGCCAAGCAATCTACAGTCTGTTATCATTTACCCGTTCTGCATAGGTAAGCGTAATTTATAAAGATTTTCTACATATATCCCCACCTTAAAAAATAAGAGGAACGCTCTCAATGTTCTTTCCATTTGATTCCCTTTTCGGCTGGCTCTCCAATGACCTGGCCATCGATCTTGGCACCGCCAACACCTTGGTCTTCGCCAAAGGCAAAGGCATTGTTCTCTCAGAACCTTCAGTTGTGGCCGTGCGCCGGGATGGCCGGGGCAACAAGGTTTTGGCCGTCGGCAAAGAGGCAAAAATGATGCTGGGGCGGACTCCAGGCAACATCTCGGCAATCCGTCCGATCCGGGACGGAGTCATTGCCGATTTTGAAGTTACCGAGGCCATGCTCAGATACTTCATTAACAAGGTTCACAACCGCCGAACCATGGTTCACCCCCGAATAATCATCAGTGTCCCTTCAGGAATCACCCAGGTTGAGAGAAGGGCCGTCCGGGAATCCGCCGAATCAGCAGGCGCCAGAGAGGTTTATTTAATTGATGAGCCAATGGCTGCGGCAATCGGCGCCGGTCTGCCGATAACCGAACCTACCGCCAACATGGTCGTTGACGTGGGCGGTGGCACCACTGAACTAGCGGTTATCTCCTTGGCCGGCATTGTCTATTCCAGCTCTGTTCGAGTAGCCGGAGACAAAATGGATGAAGCCATCATCCATTACATTAAACGCAAACATAATATGGCTATCGGTGAGCACACCGCCGAGAAAATCAAGATCAACATCGGCGACGTTATGCCGGAGCTGCCCTATAAAACCATGGACGTTAAAGGCCGGGACCTGGTTAGCGGAGTACCAAAAACCCTGACCATGGATTCAAGTGAAATCAAGTCCGCAATTTCCGAACAGATTGACGCCATCGTCGAAGCCGTTAAAGTGGCCCTTGAAATCATCCCCCCCGAACTATCGGCCGATATCGTCGACCGAGGTATAGTCCTGACCGGTGGGGGCGCCCTTCTCAAGAATCTGGACAAACGCTTGCGCGAAGAAACCGGCCTGCCGATAATCATTGCCGATGACCCTCTATCATCAGTAGTGCTAGGTTCCGGCAAGGCCCTGGAAAATATTAATGAACTGCGAGAAGTCATGACCAATTTCTGATAAAACTTCCCTTTGGGGCAGACCAATTATCCCGTTCTGAAACATACGTCCTGCGAGGAACTTGCCTAACCGCCATGCCCCCGTTAACAGGACTTTTTTTCTAAAAACCGCTTTTGCAGGTCCGTTTCGTATGAGAAAAAGAGGTAAGCGAACCAGCCGCATCAAACATTTTCTGTTCATCTCAACCTGTATAGTTTTGTTTGGGGTCCTGACTCTTTCTTTTATGGGCCGCAGAGAGTTCACCTTACCCCACAAACTTATATTTGATATTCTGGCCACCGCCCAAGCCGGAGTGACGGGTATAATTGATTATGGTAG
>DAOVJK010000176.1 GCA_030673265.1 Pseudomonadota bacterium
GTCAACGGAGCACCCCTGTGGATGCTGGCGCCGCTGCTATTGGTGGCTGTGAGTCTGGTCGTAGTCGGCATCTATTCCGGTGACATTGTCAGCACTATTATCCAGTATGCCGTGCCCGAGGGTCTTTAAAAAATGCTCGAAACAATTACGTCGATAAAACCTCTGCTGGCCTCGTTGATCTCATTGGCCGCAGTGCCACTGATCGTGCTGGCGGGCCGCAAACCCAATCTCCGGGAAAGTATTACCTTTGGCGCAGGCCTGCTGAAGTTTGCCCTGGTAGTGTCAATGCTTGGGGTTGTTCTTGACGGCAAGGTGATTGAATATTCACTCTTCGAAGTGTTGCCGGGCCTGGCCGTAGCTTTCCGGGTTGATGCCTTCGGCATGCTCTTCGCCCTGGTTGCCTCCACCCTCTGGCTGGCTACTTCGGCCTATTCTATCGGCTACATGCGGGGGCTCGACGAACATGCCCAGACCCGCTACTTTGCTTTTTTTGCGGTGGCCCTGTCGGCGACGATCGGCGTGGCGTTTTCGGCCAACCTTTTTACCCTCTATCTTTTTTATGAAATGCTGTCTCTGGCCACTTATCCGCTGGTCACCCATCATCAGGATGGCGAAGCCCGGGTTTCTGGGCGCAAGTATCTGACTTATATCTTAGGCACCTCCATCGGTCTGGTCCTGCCGGCCATGTTGATCTGCTACAATCTGACCGGAAGCCTCGACTTCAGCAGCGCTGGCCTGTTGGCCGGGGTGGATTCACGGGGACTGCTGCTGGTTCTGTTACTGATGTTCGTGTTCGGCTTTGCCAAGGCCGGGATCATGCCATTCCATGGCTGGCTACCGGCGGCGATGGTTGCTCCGACCCCGGTCAGTGCTCTGCTCCATGCCGTGGCGGTGGTCAAGGTCGGGGTCTTTTCGATCTTCCGGATCATCACCGGGGTATTTGGCGTCGATCTCCTGAAGACCATGCACTTAAACGATATTGTCCTGATCATTGCCGCCGTCACCGTGATAGTTGCCTCGTTGATCGCCCTTTCCCAAGACGGCCTGAAGCGAAGGCTCGCTTTCTCGACCATCGGCCAGCTCTCATATATTATCATGGGCGCGGCCCTGCTTTCACCCAAGGGCTTAACGGGCGGCATGCTCCATATCGCCATGCACGCCTTTGGTAAAATCACCCTGTTTTTCTGTGCCGGCGCGATTTTCGTGGCCACCGGCAAAAAGTACATCAGCGAGATGGTCGGCATTGGCCGGCGGATGCCGCTGACCATGTTTGCCTTTTTAATCGGCTCCCTGTCGGTGATCGGCCTGCCGCCCACCGGCGGTTTTATCAGCAAATGGTTTCTGGTCCTCGGTACCATGGAGGCGGAGCAGCCAGCCATGCTCTTCGTCCTTCTGGGCAGTTCCCTGCTGAACGCCGCCTATTTTCTGCCCATTGTCTACAAGGCCTTTTTCTGTACCCCGGAAGAGTCGATGTTTGCAGAAAAAATCCAGGAGGCGCCGATCTGGTGCGTCGCTCCGCTGATGCTGACCGCCCTTGTTTCCATGATGCTGTTTTTCTATCCACAGCCCTTTGCCAATCTGGCCCGGCTGGCAGCGCTGGGTTTTACCGGAGGATGAAGATGAAAAAGAATGACAAGGAAATAATGGAACTGACCCATGAGCCTGTGCCAGGCTACCGGCCAGCTTTTTATATCATTTTTGCGATAAGTCTCATCTATCTGGCGGTTATTTTCATTTTGGGATAGACGACGCTGTAGATAGTGAAAACTTGGAAAATTACGACCCAGACTTTTTACGAGACATCAACCATGGCTGACGAAAAAAAACATATCTTTGACAACCCGAAAAATATCCAGCGGGTGCTCTACGGGCTTTTCGGTTCTCTGATCCTTCTTCTCGCCCTGGAGCCCTTTGTCGAGAAGCACCCCTATTTCCCCTGGGAAAATTGGCCTGGTTTCTATGCTATTTTCGGGTTTGTGGCCTGCGTTCTGCTGGTATTGGCCGCCAAATATATTCTCCGGCCCCTGGTAAAACGGGACGAGGACTATTACGATGATTGATTTATTGCCGCCCGCGTTCATTTTTATCTTCGGCGCGCTCCTTATCCCGCTGCTGCCGGGCCGGATCAAGTCGGTCTATATGCTGATGCTGCCGGTTCTCAGCTTTTTTTATCTGGTGAATATGCCGCCGGAGAGCGCCTGGCAAGTGGACTTCCTCGGTTTCGACCTGGTGCCCTTCAAGGTTGACCGTCTCTCTCTGCTCTTTGCCTATATCTACCACCTCATCTCGCTGATCGGCATCATCTATACCATGAACCTGAAGAGCGACCTGGAAAAGGTCAGCAGCCTGGTCTATGCAGGCAGCGCCCTGGGAGTTGTCTTCGCCGGAGATCTTTTTTCCTTTTTCGTCTTCTGGGAGATGCTGACGGTCTCCGCCCTGTCTCTTATCTGGGCCCGACGGACCAAGGCCTCCCAAGCCGCCGGTTTCCGCTATCTGATGGTCCATGTCTTTGGCGGTCTGGTCCTCCTGGCCGGCATCATCATGTATGTCAATGAGCAGCAATCCATCGCCCTTGGCTATATCGGTCTTTCCAGTCCCGCCACCTATCTCATTTTTATGGGCATGGGTATCAACGCCGCCTGGCCCTTTGTTCATACCTGGCTCACCGACTCCTATCCGGAGGCCACGATAGGCGGCGCGGTTTTCCTGAGTGCCTTTACCACCAAGACAGCAGTCTATGCCCTGGCCCGGACCTTTCCCGGCACCGAGATGCTGATCTGGATCGGTGCGGCCATGACCGCCTTTCCGATTTTTTTTGCCGTTATTGAGAATGACCTCCGCCGGGTGCTCTCCTACAGCCTGATCAACCAAGTGGGGTTCATGATGGTCGGCATCGGCATCGGCACTGAACTCGCCATCAACGGCACCGCCGCCCACGCCTTTGCCCATATCCTCTATAAATCGCTGCTCTTCATGTCGATGGGCGCGGTGATCTTCCGGACAGGCAAGATCAAGGCCACTGACCTGGGGGGCTTATACAAGTCGATGCCGTGGACGGCACTCTTCTGCATCATCGGTGCGGCCTCGATCTCCGCCTTTCCGCTGACCAGCGGTTTTGTCAGTAAATCGATGGTGCTGGATGCTGCCGCCCACGGTCATATGGCCATCGTCTGGTTGGCCCTGCTCTTTGCCTCGGCCGGTGTTTTTCACCATTCCGGGATCAAGATCCCTTTTTTCGCCTTCTTTTCCCATGATGCCGGCTTTCGGGTCAAGGAGGCCCCGGCAAACATGCTGATTGCCATGGGTATTGCAGCCTTTCTCTGTATCTTCATCGGGGTCTATCCGCAGTTTCTCTATTCTATCCTGCCATATCCGGTGGACTTCGTGCCCTATACATTGCCCCATGTCAGTGGTCAGATGCAACTGCTGATGTTCTCGGCCCTGGCTTTTACCCTGTTACTGCGTGCCGGGATCTACCCAGCCGAAATCAGGGCCATCAATCTGGACAGCGACTTGATTTACCGCAAGGGCGGGAGGCTGTTCTACATCCTGGCCGACAAGTTGTTCAATGGCCTGAATCAGGTGGCGGAGCTGGTGTTTATTAAAGGCCTTACCGGCACTATTACCAGATTTGCCCAGAATGGCCCGGCCCATCTCGCCAATCTGGTGATGACCCCGATCTGGCTGATTACCCTCGATCAGGAGCAACGCCAGAAAGAGAAGGCCCTCCTGTATCGCAATTTCAGCACCGGCACCATGGGACTGGCGATTATGGCGGTTTTTGTTTCACTCTTTATCGGCCTGATATTTGTTTTAAGTTTTTAAACAAGGATCCCCAGCCGATTATTGTTGACGAGAAAGCCCGAAGTTGATCAGACCGTAGCCGCCGATTATGGGTTACGGTTTTTTTGGGGGGATGATCAAAAAAATGAGATTAATAGTCACAAGCGGGCTATTGATGGGTAACTGCAAAACAGGAGGCTGAAACGTGGACATGACCTTACTGGCAATCCTTGCCAGCGGGATAGTGGTTGGAGCCGCTGCTTCCTTCACCGGCCTGGGCGGCGGTTTTCTGATGGTGCCGATTTTATTGTATCTGGGCTTTTCCGCCCAAAAGGCGGTTGGCACCTCATTCCTTGGTATTCTGATAATTTCGGCCTCAGCCCTCATCGCCCATAATAAACTGGCCCATGTCGATTATAAATACGGCCTGCTGCTGGGTGTCGGCGGTATTATCGGAGCCCAACTCGGTGCCCGTTATATCGAGCATGTGCCAACGGACAGTTTCAAAAAGATATTTGCGGTGATCCTGGTTTGTCTGGCCGCCTATATATTTTTCAGAAAATAAGCCATGTTTTTCCCAATCGCCAACATAGAAATTAACCCTCTGATTCCACCGGCCGTGGCCTTTGTCATCTCCTTCTTCACCTCGATGGGCGGAGTTTCCGGGGCCTTTCTCCTTTTGCCATTCCAGGTCAGTATCCTTGGCTTCAGCAGCCCGGCGGTAAGCGCCACCAACCAACTCTTCAATGTAGTCGCAATCCCCAGCGGAGTATATCGATACATAAAAGAAGGGCGCATGGTCTGGCCCCTGACCTGGGTGGTCATTATCGGCACCCTGCCCGGAGTCTTGCTCGGAGCGATAATCCGCATCCGCTATCTCCCCGAGCCGCGCAATTTCAAAATGTTTGTTGGTCTCGTCCTTCTCTATATCGGGAGCAGGTTGTTAAAGGATATTCTGACAAAGAAAAGAACTCGGCATGGCCAGTTGTCGACGGAAGAACTGTTCCAGCAACAGGTCAAAGAATTCAAGGCTAAACATCTGAATGACCGATTGCCCACGGTGACGGTCAAAAAATTCAGTCCGGCTCGCATCTCATACGATTTTTATGACCAGAACTTCACCATCAATACCTTTGGTGTCACTGGCTTAAGTTTTGTGGTCGGCATTATCGGCGGTGTTTACGGAATCGGCGGCGGTGCCATTGTTGCGCCGTTCTTCATCAGCTTTCTCGGCCTGCCGGTATACACCATAGCCGGCGCAGCCCTGATGGGGACCTTTGTGACCTCAGTGGTAGGGGTGGCCTTTTACCAGTTGCTCGCCCCCTTTTATCCGACCATGGCAATCGCCCCCGACTGGCTTCTGGGCATGCTGTTCGGCTTGGGAGGGTTCGGCGGTATGTACTGCGGGGCCAGATGCCAGAAATTCATGCCGGCCAAGGCCATAAAATTGATTTTAGCCGGCTGCATATTGGTGACAGCCGCTAAATACGTAATCTCATTTTTTTCTTGGTAAACATACGGCCTCAACGCAAAGCTAAGCGCCCTATATTTAGCCAAGTAAGTTCTGGTGTGTTGAGGTGGCCAAAGCCGGTAAAAAAAAGGGCGTGCTCTCGCATCGGGCTAGTGGGTTATTGTGCGCCCATCAAGCTGCAGATAACCCATAAGGTGAACAATAATATTGGATGTATTACCCATTTCATTTCGCACCGGCGGTCAATGCGGCCTTCTCTGCTAAGACAAGCCGTAAACTCGGGCTCCATCCCCATCTGACTTAGTTCTCAGGCCTGCTACTGATCTGGAGACAGAACAAGCCGGACCCCGATCATGTCGTAGCGGAGGCCAGGAGTGAGCCCGTAGCGAAAGGTAGAGCGCACGTCGCCCTTTAAGTCGTACCACGAGCCGCCTCGAGGCACACGATCCAAGCCGGTTGGAGGCCCTTGGGGATTATTGCGAGGAGAGTTGCTGTAATATTTTTTGCTATACCAGTCCTGACACCATTCCGCGACATTACCTGACATATCGTATACTCCCAGACCATTTGGTTGTTTTGTCCCTACCGGGTGGCTTTTACTGGCACTGTTTCTATTATACCAGGCAACAGACTTGATATTATCCCCACCTGAATATTTTTCCTTCTTTCCTCCAGACCGGGCTGCATACTCCCACTCTGCCTCGGCAGGCAGCCTGAAAATCCTGCCGCTTCGTTGATTCAATTTCCCGATAAAATCCTGGGCCTCGTTCCAGCTGACCTTTTCGACAGGGTAGTTGTCCCCATTCTTAAAATAAGACGGATTGTAGCCCATTACAGCTTGCCATTCTTCCTGGGTTACCTCATATTTGCCAATATAAAATCCCGCTACACATACCTCATGGACAGGTTTTTCATCAGAAAAACCTTCTTCATCAAAGGTATCGCCCATCCGGTAACAGCCGCCCTCAACCCAGACAAATTCCATACCGGTGGTCACGTCTGTATAGTTATCACCACCATTATGTTCACCCTTCTTTTCCTCCTCCAGTAATGGCAGATCAATACGATCAATGATCTCGGCCCTGCTGAATGTTGCTGTAAGCAGAAAAAAAACAGCGGGGAAGAGCAAAATCAAAAGGCTTTTCACAGGCGTTCTCCTGAATAGATGACTAAAGGTAAAGCTCTTGGCTTCTCTTACCAGGTGTAATCGTTTCCCTTGCGACCACAACGGCAACGGCGACTATACTTATTACACTAAGAATTAGAGGCAAAGGTCAAAGGTTTTCCAAAGAATTTAAGTGCGTCAGTTAAAGATGTCCTGCTGATATCATAAGGATGTCCAGATGAAA
>DAOVJK010000207.1 GCA_030673265.1 Pseudomonadota bacterium
AATACTTCTCCGCTAACGACACGAACCAATTTGCCCTGGGGCTGTTTTATTTGATAATGCAAGCCGCGTAGCACATGCTTAATTGACCGCGAGTGATTATCCTGCACAAAGCAGACATCGTAACCAACTGCCTGGTTAAAGGCCTTGGCGTTGAAACTCTCAAAAAAGAACCCTCGGTCATCGCCAAACACTTGAGGCTCTATGACAAACACGTCTGGAATAGCAGTATGAGTAACTTTCATTCCTAGCGACCACGCTCTAAAATTTTCAACAAATACTGACCGTAACCATTCCTTGCCAATGGTTGGGCCAATTTTTCCAGCTCGTCATCGGTTATATAGCCCATATTCCAGGCGATCTCTTCAGGGCAAGAAACCTTTAGGCCTTGGCGCTGCTCCAGAATTTCTACAAACCTCGAGGCATCAAGGAGAGATTCATGGGTTCCGGTATCGAGCCAGGCATATCCGCGCCCCATCAGAGTGACTTCCAGTTGTTCCTTCTCCATATAACGCTGATTAACTTCGGTAATCTCTAATTCTCCGCGGGCAGAGGGGGTGATAGAAGAGGCAATATCCACCACCTGATTGTCGTAAAAATAAAGTCCGGTTATTGCATATGCAGATTTTGCTTTCACTGGTTTCTCTTCCAGGCTAATTGCTTTGCCCCGCTCGTTAAATTCTACGACGCCGTAACGTTCAGGGTCATTGACCCGATATGCAAAAACTGTGGCACCAGTCTGCTTCTTGGCAGCTGGGCTCAGCAATCTGGAGAAGTCGTGACCATGAAAGATATTATCACCCAAAATCAAGGCACTCGGGTTATTGCCGATAAAATCTTTACCGATAATAAAGGCCTGGGCCAAACCATCCGGAGAAGGTTGAATGGCATAGTTAATATTAAGACCTAATTGCCTGCCATCCCCCAGCAGTTGCTGAAACAATGGAGCATCGTGCGGTGTGGAAATAATCAGGATGTCTTTTATTCCGGCCAGCATTAATGTTGACAAGGGGTAATAGATCATTGGCTTATCATAAATAGGCAACAGCTGCTTTGACACCGCCCTTGTTAACGGGTAAAGGCGAGTACCAGAACCGCCCGCCAATATAATTCCCTTTCTCGTCATCATCTGTCCTCGTAATTTTCAGCAATCCAGTTCTGGTAGCTGCCATTGGCGATATTTTCTGCCCACGTCAGATTTTCCAAATACCAGGTGACTGTTTTTATGATGCCGGATTCAAATGTTTCGGCCGGGGTCCAGCCAATCTCCCCGGCAATTTTTGTGGCATCAATGGCATAACGATGATCATGGCCGGGCCGATCTTTAACAAAGGTAATTAAGCGGCGATAAGGGGCTCCTGAAGAGTCTGGCGCCAACTCATCCAAAATATCACAGACGGTGTGAACGATTTCCAGATTTGTTTTTTCGTGATTGCCGCCGATGTTATAAACCTCACCCACCGACCCTTTGGCTAATACAGCCCGAATCGCAGTACAATGGTCACCCACATAAAGCCAGTCACGAATATTCTTGCCATCCCCATAAATCGGCAGACTCTGGCCTTTAAGGGCGTTCATGACGATCAGGGGAATCAGTTTTTCAGGGAACTGAAAGGGCCCGTAATTGTTCGAACAGTTTGTAGTGAGGACCGGTATCCCGTAGGTATGATAATAGGCACGAACAAGGTGATCGGAAGATGCCTTGGAGGCCGAATAGGGGCTATTAGGTGCATAGGGGTTAGTTTCAGTGAAGGCGGGAGCTTCGGCAGTAAGGGACCCATAAACCTCATCAGTTGATACGTGTAAAAAACGAAACCGCTCTTTTTCCTGCTCTGGCAGTTCTGACCAGTAGCCACGAACCGATTCTAAAAGGTGAAAGGTTCCGATGATATTGGTCTGAATAAACTCTTCGGGACCATGGATGGACCGATCCACATGGCTTTCAGCCGCAAAATTAACAATTGCACTAGGTTTATATTGACCTAAAAGCTTGTCTGTTAAAGGCCTATCTCCAATATCACCCTGGACAAAAACATGTCGGGGATGATCTTTGACCGACGTTAAATTCTCCAGATTGCCAGCATAGGTAAGTTTATCAAGATTAACCACCCTGCTTTCCGTAACATTAAGACAATCCTGTACAAAATTTGAGCCAATAAAACCAGCACCACCTGTTACTAAAATAGTCTCCAATTACAACACCCTAATTATGCAAAATTATTATTGTTATGCAAGGGAATACAGGGGTTCTAACTACCACTTTATTCTTTTTTTTACAACTTGAACTTAATAATTAAGATATACAAATTTCTGTTTAATAAGAGCTGTAACAAGGTACCATTTTATTGTTCTACGCACACTCCTCACCCCCTTAACTTGTTATCTACCCCGGAAAGATCGTAAACCCAAGAAGTTCTTCTAGCCTTTATTGAATATTAGATTTACAAATAATGAGATACATGACTTTAAACAGTATGAAATTATTAAATCCTATTTAAATTCCATTTCACATATGCAATCAAGAAGGAAACAGATGGCGACTATTCTTATAGTTGATGATGAATTAAGTATGAGGGAGTTTTTGACCATCCTCCTTGAAAAAGAAGGCTTCCGGGCTCTCACCGCCGAAGATGGTGAATCTGCCCTTAAAAAGATCAAGTCCAACAAGATTGATCTACTCATATCTGACATTCGTATGCCTGGCTTGGGCGGATTAGGTCTCCTTGAAAAAATCAAGGCGTTCGACAGCTCCATCCCAGTGATAATGATGACCGCTTACGCCTCTCCGGAAGATGCAGTTGGTGCCATGAAAAATGGTGCCTACGATTACATAACAAAACCCTTCAAGGTTGATGAAATAAAGCGCGTTATCTCTTCTGCGATAACCACAAAAGAGTCCTGCGAACCGCCTGAGCGAAACGACTCGACAAGTTTTGCAGGAATAATCGGTCAGAGTCCGGAAATGTTGCAGGTATTCGATTTAATCAAACGGATATCTCCAACCCACGCCAATGTCATGATCTACGGGGAGTCTGGAACCGGCAAAGAACTGGTGGCAAGAGCTATCCACAACTACAGCAATGTATCAGACAATCCGTTTGTCCCCATTACCTGTAGCGCCATTCCTGAAAGCCTTATCGAAAGTGAATTATTCGGTCATGTAAAGGGCTCATTCACCGGGGCAATTCATAACAAAATGGGTTTATTCGAGCATGCTGATAACGGCAGCGCTTTTCTGGATGAGATCGGCGAACTTACCCCAATTATCCAGACCAAACTACTAAGGGTTCTGCAGGAAAGGGAATTCAAGAAAGTTGGCGGCGCAGAAACGATAAAAATCAATGTCAGAATAATTTCAGCTACTAATCGCGATCTCGAACAGGAAGTGATCGATGGCCGCTTCAGAGAAGATTTATTTTATCGTATGGCTGTAGTCCCGATACGCCTACCTCCACTTCGCCAACGCAAACAGGATATCCCTCTGCTAGTCGAGCATTTCCTCCGTAAATACTCAAAAATTTTCAACAAAGATATAAGGGAGTTGTCTTCATATGCCATGCAGGTCTTGGTGAACTATGATTATCCTGGCAATGTCAGGGAATTGGAAAACATCATCGAGCGCGGAGTTGCCCTTGAGAGTTCTAATATTATTCTCCCCGAGAGCCTGACTCTTTCGGCCCATCGTCGTGCGGAACGAAACGAACAGACTGGACCGCCAACTGATGACATAGAGGATGTTTATAGAATTGGTCTGGATAAGTTCATGGCCGCCAAAGAAAGCATGGTGATAAAAGACGCCCTTGAAAAGGCAGGGAACTCTAAGATGCAGGCGGCAGAACTACTTAAAGTTAGTTTCCGTTCTTTGCGCTATAAGGTCAAAAAATATGGATTGTAAACTGCTGCACTTTTCAGGAATTCACTAAAGATGCCTCCTTTCCCGAAAGTCTTTTACGGTGATATCCCTGAGATTCCATCATCAACAACGAAGAATCAGCTGCAGTGGTACCTTTTTTTCCGCCTCCTGTTTCTGACAATTCTGTTGGGCATAAATGTGCTTTTGCAGACCAAATCTCACACTTTATCAATTCCACCTTTCAACTACACTGCCTATTTCATTGCTGGCATATACTTTTTCACCATAGTTTCAGCCTTACTCCTTAAAGTTGTTGGCAATTACAAACAATTTGCCATGTTTCAAACAATTGTCGATGCTCTACTGGTCGGGATAATTGTTTACGTGACCGGTTGCAGTCAATCTATATTTACGATTCTCTATTTCCTGCCGATCCTGACCGGTTCCTTCTTGTTGCTCAGGCTTGGCGGATTATTAATCGCTTCGGTATCAACCATGAGTTATGGCTATTTACTCGCGATTGAACTTCTTTATGACCCTCTGCCCTTCATTAGCACAAAAAGCGATTTAGATGGAATCGTGATGGCCATGCATTATTTTGCCATTCACGGGCTGATCTTTTTTATTTTAGGGATCCTGAGTTTTATTATTTTCGAACGAATGCACAGTACTGAGTCAGCTCTATCCCGAACCACTCTTGATTATGATCGTCTGCAAATCCTCTACCGACAAATCTTTGCAGACATTTCAACCGGGATCATTACCGTTAACGATGGTGGCGAGATCACTTCTTTTAATCAGGCCGCTGGTCAGATAAGCGGCTATAAGGATTCTGAGGTCTGCGACAAGATTTTCTACGAACTCTTCCCGGGGTTTAGGGAGGTTGACAACCATAGATTCCGCCAAACTACCGAGTTGAGAAAAAAAGATGGCACAACTATCCCCATAGGTTTTTCATGGGCAAAACTTAACATGCCCGGTGAACATGGCGACTGTCGGGTCTATACCATGCAGGATCTCAGCAGAATCAAAGATATGGAGAAGCAGGTCAAGCAAGCGGAAAAAATGGCAACTATCGGTGAAATGGCCGCTATAATTGCCCATGAATTCAGAAATCCGTTAGCGGCTATCTCCGGGTCAGCCCAGATCCTCCAGAGCGAACTACCGAAAAACTCCGCAAGTCGGCGGCTGATCGATATTGTCACTCGAGAAAGTGACCGATTAGACCTCACCGTCAGTGAATTCTTATTATTTTCCAAGCCGACCGAGCCCATCAGAGAATGGTTCTTAATAAAAGCTGCTGTCGACGACACTATCCAAATGCTTGAACAAGGCCACTCTTTGGACCCCCAAAAATGTCGAACTAGTAATAATGTTGCCGAAGATCTGGAAATATGGGCCGACTCAAAACAGTTCAAAAGAATTCTCCTGAACCTGATCAGTAATTCATGCCAGGCCTTTGGAGCAGGGGGGGGAGAGATCATCATCGAAGCGGCAGAGCGACAACACGAGACATCCGGCAAAGAAGAGATCTCTATCAGGATTTCAGATAACGGCCCCGGCATTGACGAACAGGTCCTGTCTAAGATATTCGAACCATTCTACACAACCCGAGAGAGTGGTACCGGCCTAGGCTTAGCTATCGTCAAGCAATTAATTGAGAGCCACGGCGGCAAGATCACAGTTACATCAACACCGGCTGAAAAGACGGAATTCACCATTACCATCCCCCTACCTTAAATCTCCCTAGCCCGCATATTTCACCAGTCGAGATGCCCGATTGCGAAACGCTCGATAGGCAAAGTATGATATTTTCAGCAGGTAAGCGGCCAGAGGGAGACTCCGATACTTTAGTATGCTGAAAGCCCTATACAGCAGATTCTGTACAATACCCCCCTGAGGGGTGCAATACGGATATATTATCGGCTCGCCCGCAGGGTTAGTAGTTTCGAAGTCTGCGCTATCTGAAAAACAAACCATGTATTTCATTTGGTAC
>DAOVJK010000255.1 GCA_030673265.1 Pseudomonadota bacterium
AGGCCATGGGCAAAAAACCGCAGAATACTTTTATGAGGCATGGCGAAGTAGAAGCCGCCATGCCTGGCAAGCAAGACTTGCCGACCAACTCGGATTTTCCTCCGTAAGAATATCGGTGTTGGGTCAGTAAGATGGGATTTGATTTATCTTAAGAGCATGTGATAGAAATTAGAATATCCGGATATATCGGTATTCAAAATGATGAAAAAACATAACTACACTTTTGGGTCCTGCCTCGCTGTTTTTCTGTTTCTTGTGTGGCAGCCATACATCACGCCTCTCCCAGCCTTCGGCCAGGATAATGCAACCGAAGAAGCAGCCCCTGGCCAAGTTGAAACAACTGAAAGCCAAATCACAGCTATTCAGAAAAAAATCAAGGCGGTCAGTGATAAGATATCTGCCGCCAAAAGTATGGAGAACCCACAATCGGCAAGCCGTTTCAAGGTAAGCTTGGAGGCTCTCAACCTCCGTACTACCCTTTTGCGGGAAACGGAGACCATATATCAACGGCAACTGGCGGCCTTAACCAAGCAGGAATCTCTGCAAAAAGAGCTGACGCTCCTGGAGGAGAATTGCAAGCAAGGCACTGATAAGACGATTGACCAGAAGCCTCCCTATTCTCTCGATCTATATGATTACTACCTCGATCAGCTCTCGAAATCGGCCAGACAGGTTGATGTTGTCGCCCAGGCGATTGTCGTCGGCAAAAAAACACTTCATGAAGCCAGTGCAGGATTGAAGGGTGCTGAAAAAAAACTTCGAGCTCTCGCTGAATCAAACAATAAAGACAAGGCTTCTGTTGAGTGGCTGCAACTCCTGGCCGACGATGAAAAAGAACTCGCCCAGAGCCTGGTCGACCTGCAACTTATCAATGCCGGCAACGATGATCTTGAACTAAAACTTGCCGAACTGAAAAAAAATATAAACCAGCAGAATATTGATTGGTTAAAGGGGCATCTCACTTTTAACGAAGAAGAACTCGCCAACCATCTGGCCGCAATTGAAGAAAGACGCAAGGAACTGGAACAGCGTATCGATAGACTTCTGCGTGAGCAGCATATCGCAGAAAACAAGTGGCTTGCCGCCCAACGTAAAGTTGATCCAGCCCAGCCCCTGGACGAAAAAAAACTGGTCATCGACCAGGCATATCTGCAGGCGCGTGAGGCTTGGCGAGAAACTTATCAGCATGTCATCAGCCACAACAATTCCATGCTGCAGCTGTTAAACTGGGAATCTCTGTTATGGCAGCGGCGCTACACATATTTAAAAGGGGCAACCCCTACTGTTGAGCTAAAAAACTGGCGCAAGGAAGCCAGGGCCGAGATAGAAAAACTGAGTCGGGCCCTGATCCTGTACCAGACCCACCAACACAATGTTCAGGTAAAAATCGCGGCCACCCGTATCCAGCTGAGCAGAGAAAATATCGACCCTGAGGCCCGCCGTCATATCGACACAAGCCTTCAGGCCCAGAATAAACTGGGGGAAAGAAATTTTGAATACCTGACCGTTCTGCAAGGGGCCATTGAACTTGATCAGCGTTTGATTGAAGCAATCGACGATCAGCTGAAAGAATTCAATCTCGGAGAACAACTGGCTATGGTCCGTGCCACCATAGAATCGATCTGGAAATATGAATTGTTTGTCGTCGATGCCCAGGGGGTGACGGTGGGTAAAATCATCCTCGCCTTTATGATTCTAATTGCCGGCATAATTTTATCTGGTTTTTTTACCCGTCTGATTCACCGGCAGCTGCTTGTGCGCTTGAAAATAAGCTTAAGTGCCACGGCGATTACAGAAAAACTCATCTACTATTCATCACTTCTTGTGGTGACCTTTATTGCCATGCGTTCAGTTAATATCCCGATGACCGCCTTTACTTTCCTTGGCGGCGCCGTGGCGATCGGTGTTGGTTTCGGCGCTCAGAAACTGATCAATAATTTCATCAGCGGTTTCATCCTCATGGTTGAACAGCCCATCAAAGTGGGAGACCTGGTCCAGACGGACAGTGGTCTTGGCAAAATTGAAGATATCGGCGCACGCTGCACCAGGGTTCTCACCTTTGACAATGTTCACCTGCTGGTACCAAACAGCCATTTTCTGGAAAATAACATTACCAACTGGACCCACAACGATAATATGGTCCAGGCAATGGTAACGGTCGGTATAGTCTACGGCAGCTCTACAGAGCTTGCTAAAGAACAACTGCTCCAGGCGGCCCACGCCCATGGCGAGATCCTGGAAACCCCTGCACCGTACGTCTTGTTTGATGATTTTGGCGACAATGCCCTGCTCTTTACCCTCTTTTTCTGGGTTATGGTGGATCTGGTGATTGATAAGAAGAGAATTGAAAGCGATGTCCGCTTCATTATTGATGAATCATTCCGCGAGGCAAACCTGGTAATGGCATTTCCGCAAAGAGACGTGCATCTTGACACCAGCAGCCCTTTACAGATAAGTATTTCAAAAAAGGCCGCAAAAAAGAACCGCGACGAGGAAAACAGTTCTTCGTGAATTTTGCTTTAAAAAAGACAACAGGCTCTGGCCAAGAGGTAAAACCCTCCGGGTGCTCTTTTGAGGGAATTAGCCTTTAGCCTTTTCCTTCTCCTTCTTATCCACCACGCAATAGATCCCGCCTTCTCTGACCCCTGGCATAAAACAGGCGCTACAGGAAATACAGGTGGCGGTGGTGTGATCACCGGACTGCCAGCGCTTAGCCAGGTCCGGTTCGCGGATGAAGGGCCGCGCCATTGAGACATAATCGGCATCGTTTTGAATGGCCCGCTCGGCAACAGCAAAACTCCTGAAACCGCCAACCACCATGACCGGGCATTTGACCGCCGCCTTGATTGCCGTGCAGAGCGTCAGGTTATAGGCCTCCTGAGCGGGCTTGTTGATCTTGTTGCGGATCGGCGACATGTCGCCGGAGGCCGGAGTGCCGGCGCTCACCTCAATGGCATCGATCCCTTCCCGGTCGAGCAGTTTAGCCGCGTAAATGGCATCCGCCAGAGCCAGGCCCCCATCAAGATTGTCGGCTCCGTTCAGTTTGATCAGCACTGGGTAATCTTTGCCGACCGCCTCCCGGACCTGCCAGTAAACCTCAATCATAAACCGACAGCGGTTACTGATACTGCCGCCGTACTCGTCTTCGCGATTATTAGTCAGGGGCGACAGAAATTGATTGATCAGGTAACCATGGGCGCCATGCAGCTGGATAGCATCAAAACCACATGCCTTGGCGCGGCCAGCCGCCTCAGTAAAGGCCTTGATCACCGCCTGAATATCCGCAAAGGACATCTCCTCGGGAATCTGGGGGAATTGTTTGGTCTCCACCGCTGAGGGGGCCAATGGTGTCCTGCCGGCATTCCTCTCATTGGTCTGGCCGCCGACATGGACCAGCTGGAGACAGATCTTGCCTCCCTCAGCATGGACCGTCTCGACCATTTTTGTCATCTCGGGATTAAATTCATCGGTATGAGCGCCCAGAGTACAGGGCAACTGGCGGCCCTCCGGCCTGACGAAGGCATAGCCGGTAATGATCAAACCGACGCCGCCCTGGGCCAGATCGCGGTAACAGCGGCTGAGTTTTTCGGTGGGCCTGCCGTCCGGTTCGCACATCCCCTCCCAGGTGGCCGAACGGATCAGCCGATTCTTGAGGGTCATAGTATTGATGGTTGTTTCTTCGAAGATATTTCTCATTAAGATCACCCGCTGTATTTATCCTGAACCAGTCAATTTTTAAAAAGACCATTTTTCATTATGGATGAGCAAATTTATTCCATATTAACCTCAGGCGTCATCATGGCGCCATATTTTTTAGAGGTAAAAATGAACCGACACATCCCGGTCGGGCGCAGCTTCCGGAAGTTGACCGGAACGGGCTCTATCAGGAAATGGCCCCAGCCACCAGTCCAGCCAGGATCAGAATCAAGATAACCATTGCCTAGATGCCCGTTAGCGGCCCAGCCGGAATTTAAAAAATTCGCGAAGTTGACCTTTCCTTGAACACCTCTGTATAATTTTACCTAAAAGCAGGAGGTGGACTATGCTCAACAGACGTGATTTCGTTGCTGGTTCTGCCGGCGGGATACTGACTCTGGCTGCCGGTGATCTGGAGGTGCTGCTGGCGGCAACTCGACAGAAGGGTCGTAATCCCAAAGTGGCTTTGATCAAAAGCAGGGACCGCTTCACCGCAATCCCTCGGGCCATTGACTTGCTCGGAGTCAATCCGGTTCGCGGCAAGCAGGTCCTTCTCAAGCCCAATTTCAATACGGCCGATCCCTTTCCTGCCGCCACTCATAACGACACTCTGATTGGCCTCATCAAAAAACTGCAAAGTATGGGTGCGGCCGGAATCACCATCGGTGAACGGTGTGGACCGCCTGATACCGGCGAGGTGTTCAGGGCGAAAGACATCGAGAAGCTTTGCCGGGAGCATGGCATCGGTCTGATCAATTTTGAAGAGTTAGGGGATCAAGATTGGATCAGGGTCCGGCCCGAAGGGAGTCACTGGCATGACGGCTTTGAGGTGGCTCGGCCGATCTTGGAGGCGGAAAGCATTGTTTCGACCTGTTGTCTGAAGACCCACGGTTATGGCGGGGTTTTTACCATGTCACTTAAATTGTCGGTGGGTGTTACCCGCAAGCGCAATATGACCGAGTTGCACGCCTCGCTGTTCAGCATGAGAAAGATGATTGCGGAAATTAAC
>DAOVJK010000013.1 GCA_030673265.1 Pseudomonadota bacterium
ATAGAGTTGCCGACATAGATGTCTCCTTCAGGGGCAACGGCAACACTTATCGGGTTGGAAAGACCTCTGAGGTTTTTTAAGCTTGAGCCGTTGATGTCGTAAATATGGATACTGTTGCCAGCAGCCTCGGCAACATAAATGTTTTCTGCGCTATCAACAGCCACTGCCATGGGAGCATGGACCTTGATATGATTAATGTCACTGCATAATGCATAATTACTTTGAGCAAACGACGACTGTCCTGGCCAGTAGAACAAAAACAGAAACACAGCCGGAAAAAGGTAGTAACGAACAGTTCGGTTTCGCATGGATGACCTCTTTTTCTTATTACGCCAGTTTCTGGTATTCCTGGGAAAATAATCAAACATTGCAACCTGCCATAGAACACATCGATTTTGAGTTACTGAAAATTTGCATTTTGAATTTTTGTTGAACCATCACTGATCTTTTGTCGAATGGCAGGTGAAACAGCCGCAATTGCTATCTGCAACGCCACTATCACAGTTGTTGTAGTCCCATCTCAGCATGTCCGGATAGGGACTGCCGTGGGCCCGGTGACAGGAAACGCAGATTACTTTATCTGTTCCCGGTCTGACCTGGGTCTTGGTGACGGCGGCAAGACCTGCATTTTCAGGTCTGCCGACCGGGACCATGGGGTCATAAACCGTATAGCTGGGATATTCACTTGCATTGGGAATAACCGCATTGCTCGGATGACGCAGCCAGGGATTGGCGCCACCGCCGTTGTCAACCAAATTAAAGGGGATGCCCGGGGAGTGGAACTGATAATGGCAACCGGCACAAAATCTGCCGATGGATTGCGGTTCTTCCTGCAGGTCGGCGTTGTCGCCGCCATAATAGGTGTTATGGGCAGAACTGGTTGGGTTCTGCTCCCAGTCAGGATCTTCGATGCCTAGAACCCCGCCGCCGTAGCCCAAATGACCACTCGGCGCACTTAAAAAACGGTACCAACCCTCATCAACTGTAGCTGGTTCTCCTGCGGCCGGGCCATTGCCATGGTGCTTGACGCTCTGGTGACAACCCTGGCAACCGTTTTTATGACCGCCATCCATCAGAGGAACCGTTGCGGCATCGGTTAGGGTCAATGATTCGTGGCAACTGCTGGCACAGCCTATTAACTGGCCTGGCCCGTATGGCAATGTGGCGTCAGCATTGGAGATGCCGCGGACGTTATGACCATAGCCGTCGCCATTGTTGACGACAAAATAGAAGTTGCCGCCTGCCAGGGGGGTGGCTGGCGCAACCAAGTTGTTAACGATAGGTATTCTGGATGAGCCGATGTTAACAATGGTCTCACTGGAGCTACTGGAGTGACAGCCGACACAGTCGCTTACCAATAAGGTGTTCTGGGGAGAATAATCACTGCCGCCGACGAGAATTCCACCACTCCAACTGGCATGGCTTCCCGGGGTCTCACCGGCATGGACAACATCTCCTGCGTCCTGGCTGTTGTGCATGGTGTGGCAGTTGGCGCATGGGCCGCTTACGCTGGCGGTGGCCTGCTGCAAACTAACTAGAATTATGAATAAGCCTGCTGCAATAATCTTCCCCCATGTACAAAAGGATCTCAGCGCTATCTTGAAAGGTGTGATTGGCATAGGATTGATTATTGAGTGTCCTTGGATGTTGATTGTTGGCAGTGTGTGGTTTCGCGGTTAATTTTCAGGTTCTTGAAAAAAACCTGAAAGTTCCATCTGGTCAGCCAATTTAGCGGATTATAGCTGGATGAGAAATATTGATGTTGCATACGCATCACCTGTTCCAGTTTTGTCTCAATCCCGAGACTGGAAAATAGCAAGATAGACACTTGCGGCGAGATTCTACTTTTCTCTATCCAGACGAGTATTTATCCGAACCATCTTCACGAGCATGCCCGTTTTGGTATGTGTGGTAATTTAAAATTGAGAGACCTGCTTGTTGAACACACGAGAGACTTTGACTCAGGTCACTCCTGTCGAATTTTCACGACTCGTAATGTCGAAAATTTCTGATATATCATTGTCTTATCTAGTACTTATCTAGTCCTTATAATTTTATCATATCAATAGCGGTGATGTGGATTTACTCGAATGATTTCGAGATGTTAGAATTCCATTATTCACCCCAAAAAGCTGTGTCTGTAATTTCATTATTGTAAACTCATTATACCACTTTGTAAGAGGATTAGGGGTGTGGCAAATTGTCGCACCAAGATGGGTTGAAATTGTTGTTTTGCTACTGACGAATAAGTCCGGCTGGCAGATAAAGCATCGTCGGCAGGCACCGTGCTCTTGGGAGTCTGGCCGAAAACCTCAAAAAAAATCACGTCGCTGCCCTGGTACATCATAGGTACTAGGTGGGTGTGGTCGGCGGTGCTTTTCTGCACACCAGCAAGATGGTCCGGCATGGCGAATCTTTGCTTACATTAAGGATCGGGTAGCATGAAAATTGATTGGGGCATTAAAAGTAGAGCTGCTTAATTAAAAG
The DNA here is from genome assembly GCA_030673265.1 of Pseudomonadota bacterium. Lineage (GTDB taxonomy): Bacteria > Desulfobacterota > Desulfobulbia > Desulfobulbales > JAGXFP01 > JAGXFP01. The sequence goes on from DAOVJK010000013.1 coordinate 2,488, forward strand.
GAGTTCAGCATTGCATGTGTCAATTACAGGAACAGCCTGGCTGGGGTGGTGATTTATAACGCCATGTTGAGGAGTAGGGTAGAGGAGCAGTTGAGCATTTGAGGTAGCTGCTACCGGAGCGAATCAATGAAAACTCTATGGCGAGCAACAATCGTGCTGCTTGTCGTGGGTCTAGGGGCTGAGCTTGCTCACAGAGGCCATATTCATATGTTCCGTAAATTATGAGAATAATTCCGGGGGCACCAAACTTGATTGTTGCCAAGTTGATCAAAAGATTCCTTAAATTATGATTTAAACAACTCTCCCGGGAAACATATTCAGCAAACAAATTGAGAGGCACAACTTTAATCACTTCATTTTTTTAATTACATCCCAGTTTGTGGAATATCCTGGTTATGCGATGTGGCCCATGCCCTTGTCCAAGAAGATTGTAAAGGAGACATTATATTGTAATTGTTTTGAGCTGCCGATTGAAGTTTTCTCAAAGGCCGATATTATTAGTTATTGTCCGGTCACATAAATTTCGTTGTTCCGATCCTCTTTCTTTGAGTGTCTATGCCTCTATACCTTTATACGAGTAACCGCCTGGAGAATCTGGCTGCGGCCTTTGCTGATCTGAGTGAGGCCTCTCCTCTGCCGCCTCTGGAGCAGGAAACAGTCGTTCTACAGAGTGGTGGGATGGCCCGCTGGTTGAACATGCAGCTTGCCGAAAGGCTCGGGGTCAGCGCTAATATTGCCTTCCCGTTTCCGAATGGATTTGTGGACCAGGTGTTTGCTGAGATTTTGCCCGAAGCATCATTGGCAAAGAAACTTAATAAGAACGTGCTCCACTGGCAGTTGATGCGGGTTTTACCGGAATTACTTGGGCGACCTGAATTTTCGGTCCTGCGGGATTATCTGGCCCAGGATAGTGATCTGAAAAAATATCAATTGGCCGGTCGACTGGCCGATCTTCTGGATCAGTATCTGATCTTCAGGCCGGAGATGATTCTCGACTGGGAGGCCGGGCGCGGGGACTCGTGGCAGGCCCTGCTCTGGCAGGAGCTGACCAACAGGTCTGATTGTCTGGCCGGGATTGCCAATCGCGCCCAGTTGCAGGGCCGCTGCCTGGAGATTCTGGCGCGGCCTGGTCTGCCGGCCGGGGCCTTGGTGTCCCGGTTTGCGGTCTTTGGTCTCTCAACCATTCCTCCTTACTACCTGAAGATATTCACAGCTCTGGCCGCCCACGTCGATGTCCATTTCTTTTTTCTTAATCCCTGTCGTGAATATTGGGGCGATATTGTTTCGGAAAAGACCATCGATCGCTTAAGCCGTGGCAGTGAGGTTGGCGAGGATCTTTATTTGACCCAGGGTAATCCGCTGTTGGCCTCGACCGGTCTTCAGGGGCGGGAGTTGTTGAGCATGTTGCTTGAATGCAATGTCGATGGAGAACATGATCTGTTTGGTGGATCTGGTTCCAGTGGCGAGGCGACCAAGATGCTGGCCGCAGTCCAGAGCGATATCCTTGACCTGCGGGATGGTTCGCCGCTGCCGGGTGAAGAGCTCGATGGGGCCGACCATTCGGTCATGGTTCATTCCTGCCACAGCCCGATGCGGGAACTTGAGGTGCTCCACGACCAGCTCCTTGCCATGTTTGAGGCCCATCCCGAGCTTGAGCCCAAAGATATTATCGTTATGACCCCCGATATTGAGTCCTATAGCCCTCTGATTGGCGCAGTTTTCGGGAGCAGGAAGGTTGTTAATGGCAGGGCTCTGCCTTTTTCAATTGCCGACCGGCTCATTCGAAAAGAGGGGGAGTTGTTCGGGACCTTGTTAAGTGTGCTGGCGCTGGTCGGTAGCCGCATGGAGATCAGCCGGGTGTTGGCGGTGATCGAGAGGGCACCGGTTCGCAGCCGCTTTGGCTTGTCGCTTAATGAATTGGAACGGATCGAAAAATGGTTGGGCGCGGTTAACATCAGATGGGGCATTGATGATGATGATCGTCAGCAGCGGGGCCTGCCGGAAACCACTGAAAACACCTGGCGCTTCGGCCTTGATCGCTTGTTGCTGGGCTACGCCATGGTTGGCGACAATCAGCGTGATTTTGCCGGGGTGCTGCCCTATGACGATCTGGAGGGCGGCGAGGTTGAGGCTCTGGGTCGCTTTCTGGACTTTACCGAGAAACTGTTCGAATACGTCCGGAAGCTGGCTAGCAAGCGCAATCTAGCCGACTGGTCTGACATTCTTCTGGCCATTTTTAAAGATCTGCTGGCGGTGAGCGATGAGCAGGAGCATGAGCGGGAATTCATTCAGCGGACTCTTAGCACCCTGAGAGACGTTCAGGTAGATGCCGCCTTCGGCGACGAGGTCGAGTTTGAGGTTGTTATGGCCGAGCTGGACAAGGCCGGGCAGACCGACAGCCTTTCTTCGGGGTTTATGGCAGGCGGGATTACCTTCTGTGAAATGTTGCCGATGCGGGCGGTGCCATTTAAGATTGTCTGCCTGCTGGGGATGAATGATGGGGTTTATCCACGACCGACCACAGTGCCTGCTTTTGATCTGATCGCCGCAAATCCGCAGCTTGGTGATCGTTCCCGCCGCAAAGATGATCGTTACCTCTTTCTGGAGTCGATTCTCTCGGCCCGGCAATGTTTATATCTCAGCTATGTCGGGCAGTCTGTTCGGGATGGCAGTTTTTTATCTCCCTCGGTGCTGGTCAGTGAACTGGTTGAATATCTGGTGCACCGCTTTTCTGTGGCCAAAGAGAGGATTGTGACGACCCATCCCCTCCAGCCCTTTAGTCCTGCTTATTTTTCCGGGAGGGAAGATCTCTATAGTTTCTCGGTAAGTAATTTTGAGGCCGCTATGATGTTGGGCCAACCCAAAAACAGCCGGATGCTGATCTCAGAGCTCTTGCCGCCACCGCCAGATGAATTCAGGGAAATAGCGTTGGATGATTTGAGTTATTTCTTCTGCAACCCGGCTCGGTTTTTCTGTCGTAAGCGTTTAGGTATCCAGTTGGAGGGCGATGTCGGGGAGCTGGCGGGTACCGAAAATTTTAATCTCGATTTTCTGGATCGCTACCAGCTTGGCGAAACTATGTTGCAAGAAAGGTTGGCTGGTAGAGCGGGGCAAGATCATTTCCGAATTGCCCGGCAGCAGGGGGTCTTGCCCCACGGCAGCGTGGCCAGAGCAGCATTTGATGAATTGCTCGATGGGGTGGAGGAGGTTGCCGGCAAGCTGGCCGTGCAGGGTGGCACGGGAAAATTATCGGTCCTGGCCGGTCAAATAGAGATTGGTTCTTTTGTTGTTTCTGGGCAACTGGAGACTTCGCCCGAATTAGGCCTGATTGTCTATCGTTATGCCAAGCTGAAGCCGGCCGATCTGGTCAGAGGCTGGGTCAAGCATCTTTTTCTGAACCGGCTGGCCCCGGCCGACTGGTCGCGGATCACCCATGTGGTCGGCAACGATAAGGTCATCTCCTTTCAGCCGTTGGCCGATGACGATGTTTGTCTGGATGATATCCTGGCCCTCTATTGGCAGGGCTTGTTGGGCCCGCTGCGGTTTTTCCCGGCAACATCATTGGCCTTTGCCAAGGCCAGGGGCAAGGGGCTGTCTGACTCTGATGCCATGATCAAGGCCAGGCGGATATGGCAGGGCGGTTCTTTTGCCAGAGCGGAGGCTGATGATCGCTACTACCAGCTCTGCTTTCGGGGGATCGATCCTCTGGACCAGGAATTCATGGCCAATGGGGTGGCTTTTTTCGAACCCCTTAACGAGCGGGGCAGTGGCTGATGGGTCGTGAATTTACGATAAAAGCAGCGCCACTGGCAGGGGTGATGTTGATCGATGCCAGCGCCGGCACCGGCAAGACCTACACCATCTCTGCCCTGGTGGTTAGACTTTTGCTGGAAAAGGGGCTCACCATCGATCAGATTCTGGTGGTCACCTACACCGAGGCTGCGGTTGATGACCTTAAAACCAGGGTCCGGCAGAAGATTATCGATGGGATTGCGGCCTTTACGGAAGAGGTCAGTGACGATGTTTTTTTAAGCGAGTTATTAGTGGCTGTGACGGATTGGCCCCAGGCTTTGCGACGTTTGACCATCGCCCTGCGCAACTTTGATGAGGCGGCAATCTTCACGATCCATGGCTTTTGTCGACGGGTCTTGAACGAGCATAGTCTGGAGAGCGGGGTGCTGTTCGACTCGGAACTTAACACCGACCAGCATGATCTCCTTAAGGAGATTGCCGAGGACTTCTTCCGGCTTAATTTTTACGGGGCCTCGCCTCTGCTCGCCGCCGCCTGCTTTAAGGATTTTGCGCCATCTAATTTGCTCAAAAAACTCGGTAATATCTATGCCCGGGAAGATGTCCGGATTATTCCCGAGGTCGATGGCGCCCACTGTTTAAAAGAATTGGTTGAGGTGGAGATCGAGTATCGTAAACTTTTCGAAGAGTTTAGCGGCCTCTGGTCCGCTAAACGGGGATTGATTGCGGAGATATTCCTGACCAGTGAAGGGCTCAATCGCAATAGATATCGGTTTAAAGCTATTCCCAGTTGGCTGGCGGCCATGGATCGGTTGGCGATGATGACTGAGCCGCCAGTCGTACTGTTCGACAAATTTATTCGCTTCACCTCTTCTTCTCTGGCCGGATCAGCAAAGAAGGGTGGAGCGGTGCCGACTGATGATTTCTTTGATTTTTGTGAAAACCTCTATGCCGTTTGGCAGCAAATGGCCGGGGTTCTGACCGATTACCGCCGATATCTTGAGGGCGAATTTTATGCCTTTGTCAAACGGGAACTTAAAACGCGCAAGGAGGCCGCGGGCATCCATTCGTTTGATGATCTGTTGATCGATCTTCATCAGGCCCTGAAGAGTGAACATGGTGCCGAACTGGCCCGGCTGCTCAATTTGAAATATCGGGCGGCGATGATTGATGAGTTCCAGGATACCGATCCCGTTCAGTACGAGATATTTTCTCGAATATTCAAGGCCCCTGGCTCGTTGCTGTATCTGATTGGCGACCCGAAACAGGCGATTTACAGTTTCAGGGGCGCCGATATTTTCGCCTATATCAAGGCGGTTCGTGAGGTCAGCAACCGCTATACACTTGGGGCAAATTGGCGCTCGGTACCCGGGCTGGTAGCGGCGGTTAATGCTATTTTTGACGGTAGCGCCAGACCCTTTGTTTTCGAGGAGATCGTTTTTAACCCGGCCCGGGCGGCGGAAAAACCGCATCAGCATCTTCTGGTTGACGATGTGGCGGCAGAGCCATTTCAGATTTGGGCTTTCCAGCGTGACGGTTCTGGGCCGGGGGCGGGTAAGCTGCTGAATAAAGATGATGCCCGGCATCTGGTCCTGGCCCGGCAAACTTCCGAGGTTGTTCGGTTGCTGAGCCTTGGTGCGGCTGGGCGGGCCACGGTGGGTAACCGGCCCCTGACCGCCGGAGATCTGGCGATATTAGTCCGGACTAATCATGAGGCCCGCCTGGTTCAGGATTCTCTGGCCGGGGTTGGTGTTGCCAGTGCGATTAACAGCTCTGAAAGTCTGTTTGCCTCGCGGGAGGCGGTAGATCTGCGAATTGTTCTGCAGGCTATGCTTGATGCTGCTGATAGCCGCAGGATAAGGGCGGCTTTGGCGACCAGAATTCTCGGCGGGGATGGCCGACTCCTTGACCTCTTTGGCGCTGAGGATGAATTGCTGATGGAGTGGCTGGGAAAATTCCGCCGCTATCAAGAACTGTGGGTCGAGGCCGGTTTTGCCGGGATGTTTAGCGCTTTTCTGGAAAACGAGGGGGTCCGTTCCCGCCTGTTGATTTTACCGGAGGGGGAGCGATCTCTGACCAACGTTCTGCATCTGCTTGAGGCCTTGCACCTTGCCGGTGAAGAGCATAGCTTAGGGATGGCCGGGCTCGTGAAATATCTTAGTGAGCGGATTGCTTCAATTGAAGAGCAACCCTCCGAGGAGCAGCAGTTGCGGCTCGAAAGTGACGCCGATCTGGTGCAGATTGTTACTATCCATAAAGCGAAAGGGTTACAGTATCCAGTGGTTTTTTGCCCATTTTGCTGGGAGGGCAGTCGGCTGGTCGGTAATCGGGCAAAAACGCAAAGCTATCTGTTTCATGATCCAGAGGCCCCTGGGGAGCTTATCCTGGATATCGGCTCGGCCGATGTCAGCGCTAATTGTCTTCATGCCATTCGAGAGGAGATGGCTGAGAATTTGCGGCTTCTCTATGTGGCGCTGACCAGAGCGGTTCAATGCTGTTATTTGGCCTGGGGGCCTTTCAGTGGCTCAGGCACTTCTGCCTTGGCCTATCTTCTCCACGGCACTGCTCCGGAGGTTGATGAGGGGGAACCCTTGGCTGCGGTTGATTATTTAAAAAACTTGAGTGATGGTGACATTTCTGCCGATTTGGCCCGTCTGGTGGCGAGATCAGCGGGAACTATCAGCTTGAATATTGTTGAGGCACAGGCCTCCACCGAAGTACTGGAAGTCGCTGGGGAGCAGGGGAGGCTGGCTTTTCGGCAGTTTGCCGGTTCGCCAAGAATGAATTGGCGGATAAGCAGCTTCTCGGCGCTGAGTCGGAAGCTGCCTGTTTCCCATCTGCCAAACAGGGAAAACGAAGAAGATGGCGATGGTATCGGGGCCGATTTTTCCTTTACTGATATTATGGATTTTCCCCGGGGGCCGGGGCCGGGCACTTTTTTACATTCGATCCTGGAAGATCTGGACTTTAGGGCTAATGACCAGGCCGGATTGTCTGCCTTTCTGGAGGAACGTCTTGTGGCCGGTGGTTATGACCCATCCTGGGTGCCGGCTTTATCCGGCATGATCGGCGGCCTGCTTAATACGCCTCTGGATCCGGACCACCCCGAGCTGGTTTTGGCCAAAGTTGCAAAGGCCGCGCGAATGAATGAACTGGAATTTTATTTCCCGTTGGCTAATTTCAACCTGTCCGGACTTGATGAGCTTTTGAGCGATTGGTCAATCTCGGGTTGGCCGCAAGATAAAATTCGTGGCTTCATGAAAGGTTATATTGATCTGGTTTTCTGCCATGACGAAAAATTCTACATAGTCGATTGGAAATCAAACTTTCTTGGCAAAGATCTAAATGAATATAGGCCCGATAAGCTGCGCAAAGTGATGGGTCGGGACCATTACTGTCTCCAGTATTTGATCTATACCGTCGCACTGCACCGGTATCTGCTGAAGCGTTTGCCAGGGTACAGTTATGAAGAAAATTTTGGCGGTGTTTTCTACATCTTTCTTCGGGGCCTTGGCGGCAAGAAGGCCTTGGATACGGGGGTATTTCGGGATAAACCTCCTTTGTCTCTCGTCCTGACTCTGTCGGAGCTGTTCGGGAGGTGAATATCTTTGGGCCGTGGCAATTCTGCAGCAAGAGTTAATCGTGGTGATGATGTTTTTTGGGAGCCGCACGTCTTTAGTGAAATAGATAAGTCGAATTGACATAACCTGCTGAAAAAGATATAAAAATAAGTTGTTTGTGGTTATGAACGCCAAGATAATTAGGGGAATTTTGAAAAAGTGGAATCTGCAGAAAATATAAAGAGAGAGAAATTGCTCGCTGAGGTTTTGGGTAAGATCGAAACCGGAGTTATAATTCTTGATCAGGTTAACCGACAGATTTATTTTCGGAATCATCAGGCGGATAAAATCTGGAAGTTTATTCATGCATCTTCTTACGATTATGAAGAGTTGAGCGCGATGATGTTCAATGAACTTGATCAGATCAAGAACTCAGATGTGGTTCGTAGTGATAAGGCCCAGATTAATTGTGATCATTGTTCCTTTGCCTATTGGGTCTGTCGTATTGAAGGTTTCAAGCAGTATGTGGCGGTCATTATCAGCGATGTTACCGATCAGAGCCGACTGGAGGCGATTGACGAAGCGTCTGAAATGATGAATAACATCAGTAATGTTTTTTCTGGAATCCGTCACGAAATAGGTAACCCTCTTAACTCTATGAAGATGGCCTTAACTGTTTTGAAGATGAATCTTGCAAAATTTTCGAAAGATGAAATCAAAGTCTATATGGATCGGATGATTGATGATGTTGCCAAAATGGAAACTTTGCTGAAATCATTCAAGAATTTTAATATGTTTGAAAAACCAAATACCGTACGGGTTGACTTGGTTTCGTTTTTCATCAGTTTAACCCATTTACTTGGTGCGGATGTACGGAAGAAAAATATAGATATTTCCATAGATGTGTTACCGGAAGCTCGTTGGGTTATGGTTGATACCCGTGCTCTCCAACATGTTGCCATGAATCTTCTGGCGAATGCTCTGGATGCACTTGAAGGTATCGAGGCTCCGACCCTGAAGATCCGTGGGGAGACGATTGGCGAAACGGTGTATTTGTCTATCATAGATAATGGTTGCGGGATGCCGGCAGACCTTGTAGAAAATGCGTTTAAGCCTTTTTTTACGACTAAGCCCCATGGGACCGGTTTGGGGTTGGTAATTTCAAAGAAGATGCTTGGCCAGATGAACTGCGATATCAAAATACAGAGTGAAAAAGGCCGGGGGACAACCATTACCTTGAGTATGCCTAAGACGGAATCTCCCGAAGATGATCCGGTCGGAGCTGAGTCTGTTTATCATCAGTAGGGTTGAATCCGGTTATTAGTGTGCTATATAAAAGTTGCTGTCTTGATGGCGTTTTGGTGCTAAATTGATCTTGCTAAGGACAAGGTGTGGTTGTGATGTCTTTTAAAAGACCAAGGAACGAAAAGTGGGGATGATCGAATGGCTTTAAAGGGTATGCGAACAAGTTTCGGAATCAGATTTAAGTTTATATTCATGATGGCCCTATTGGGATTTATCGCTTTGGTCGGAATTGGCTATGGCGCTTATACTTTCAGTATGCAAAATTCAATGAAAGACGCGGATACCAAAGCCAAAATGATGGAGGCCTATATTAAGGCCGGTCGGGCTTATTTTATGAAAGAGCAACGGCCGCTGGTCAACGCTTTAGTTGAAGCGGATCGTTTTTATCCCGAACTTCAGTCTGGTTTTGGTATTACCAGGCGTATTATGGATCAGGTTCAGGGTGAGGAGTTGTATGGCTTCCAGTTCAAACAGGCGTCACTTGTCCCGCATCACCCGCCCAACATGGCAGATTCGTTCGAAGAGAAGATTATTAAGCAGTTTCAGGACGGGAAAATGAGGGAGCAGAGCGGCATCATGGAGAAAGAAAATGGTGAGCCCTTTTATTATCGCTCCAGGCCGATCAAGATGGCCGGTGAGAGCTGTCTCCGCTGCCATAAGAATCCGGCTGACGCGCCCAAGGATTTGATTGAGTTGTATGGCACGAATGGTTTCGATAAGAAATTTAAATCAGGGGACATCTTTGCGGCTTACCTTGTTTATATCCCTTTGGGCCCGGCAATTGAGGCAGCAAAGTTGCAGGCGACCATCCTTTTTGGTGGTGGCGCGTCAATCCTGCTTATCGGTCTTTTGAGCATTTATCTTTTCCTGGATATTCGTATTGTTAAACCTCTTATGGAATTGAGTAGTCGGACCCAGGAGGTTAGTGTTGGGCGGAATCTGGAAAAAAGTTTGCTTTCTGGTAAAATGAAAGACGAGGTTGAAGTTCTGGCCAGATCAATTGACCGCCTTCGGATCAGCCTTGTTAAGATGTTGAAGCGTAGAAAAAATGATTAAAGATAAAAATCCGTACTATATATTGCGAGGGGCATTGCTAGGGGTAACTCTATTAATGGCTGCTCTCTCCAGTGGCGTTGCGGTGGCGGCTGACTGTAAGGGTTTGCACGATGGCATCCACAAAGAGAGAGTCCTGATGAAAAAGAAGGCCTTGGTTGAGGCTGCCCTGAAAGTTTGTCCGAAGGATCCAGAGATTGTTTATGACAATGGTTATATCTTTGAGAGATTGCGTAAGTATGAAGATGCGCTTATGAACTACCGGAAGGCCATCTCACTGGATTCCGGTTATGCCAAAGCTTATTTCAGTATTGGTGATATTGAGGTCCTGCAGAATAATTACAGTGCAGCGGTAGAGGCCTATACGGAAGGCTTGCGGCGTGAGCCAGGTAATGACAGGGCAAGGGGATCCCTTAAGGTGGCTTTGGCCAAAAAACGTGAGTCTGCAGCGGCAAATAGTCGTGTGGTCGCAGTAGTGCCCCCAAGACCAGTTCCCCCAGTATCTCCGGTTGTGAAAAAGAAGAAAGTATCTGTAGTGAAGACCGAAAGGGTGGTTCCCCCGAACTTTGCGGAGGCCCCCATTACGCGTTTGGATATACCGTTTCGCCAAAAATCGGGAGCTCTTAGCCAGGATGCCCAGGATGTGTTGAGCGTGGTTGTCGGTCAGGCCATGAATCGGAAAGATATGCAGGGCAATCGTTTTGAAGTCGGTGGTCACACAGACAACCGTGGGGATACGGGCGGAAATTATGATATTTCAAAAAAGCGGGCGAGTAACGTTAAAAATTATTTAACCAAAGGATTTGGTATTGATTCTAACCGCCTTAAACTCGCCTATCACGGTCAGAAAAGGCCTAAAGTGCCTAATAACAGTCCGGCAAATCAGGCAATAAACAGAAGGGTTGATTTTACTAAGCTCAACTAGAAGCAATATCTTCGAAATTTCAGCAAAAAAAGCATGCCTGGCCGGCATGCTTTTTTTGTTTAGGGTCTTAGTCAGGTCAAGATCAAATCAAGTGTTTGCTGATGGCTTCCTTGAACTCTGCTTCCAGAGATTTATCATCAATTTCCTTGCAAAGCATTTCAACCAGTTCGCCTAACCGTGCTCCGCTGCAGTCACCTTTTTTGGCCCATTTTTCTACGGTGTCTTTCATGACCATCTCCCCGATGGGGCCTATCGCCATTGCGAAAGCATTTTGGAAGTCCTGAAAGACTTTAGCCAAGGGGCCGGCATGGAGGATTTTGTTGACATCAACTTCCTGTTTTGCTGGAGGTGCTTCGGTGACCGGAACTGCTGGCGCTTGCGGTTTACTGCTGGCCGCTTTCTTGCTGCTCCTTATCCTTTTGGCTGCCTCTTTTAGTTCGTTCGATAGCATGCCGGTTGTCATGTTCAGGGTTTTTTTGTTTATACCGGTTTCGCAGAAGGTTATGAGCGAAGCGTCAGAATCAATTGGTCTGACAATGATTACAGCTTCTTCGTATTTTAATTCAATATTGTTGGCGTGCATATTGGTAGATTGATTAACTTTGATAATTCGGTCAACAGCATCACCGACATCATATATCTTGTTCAGGAAAATTTTGGGCAGGTCCGAATGCACTGCAGTGATACCGGTGACATGAATGTAGGAACCCATCACTGCCGGGACATTTTTGATCTCTTTGAGAATGTCTTCCATCATTTTATGATCCTTAGCATTGGTAGCTTGTTTTATTGTTGGCAGTAAGTGTGTTATTGGACTCTGAGTTTAGAGATTGAAGGTTTTAGGATGTCACTGATCGGTTCCGGGTCGGTGTCAACGTCCAGGCCGATCCCAACCACAATTTGCGCACCGATTATAAGCAGGATTTTTTCTCCGTTAGAGTGATTTACAATAATATGCTTGGGGCCAGTAAAACCTAATATTTTTTTGGTTTTCACGGCAGAGCCAGTGACTGCTGCAATAAAACTTCCAAATTCTTTCACCGGGATATTGTTGTGGCGCAGGACGCCACCGTTTCCTGAGATAATGATCATGCGGTTAACGCCCTTGGCGTTAAGAATGGCGTTGGTTAGAATGTCAAGTGGGGTTTCGGCCTTGATCGGTTGGGCTGGTTCCAGAGAAGCGGTTTCCAGTTCGACCGTATTATCAGTAAAAACGATTTCATCTACTTCTGTTGGGACAGCCTGGTCAGCAGGGGCGGATGGCGAGGTATCCTCGCTTTCGCCGGCGTCATCTTCTGCCGCTGGTTTGTTCTGTTCATCCTTCATCCTGGCGCTTTCAATCAAGAGGAAGCCTAGGGGCACTTCTATATCGCGATCCTCCGGCTTTACTTTGCAGATGTTCTCGATCTCAATTTCGGGATTCTCCCAATTGATGATATCAAAGGCGGCGTCCTGGCCGGTAAGATTACCGGTTGATGCGGCCAGAAGCTCTCCCTGATGAAAAAACATATTGCCACTGGCTGTAGCCGATTTTATGTTAAGGGTGCATGTTTTTTTATCGAGCTCAAGGAGTTGCATGAATGAAGGCAGGGAAATGCCGGCAACATGACCTTTAGTGCCCCCTGATTTCAAGCCCGTATTGATCATACTCAATAGTGAATCAAAATCGATTGGTTTTTCGATGTACTTGAAAACACCCAGATCACCCAACCTGGATTCCATTTCAGGAGTGCCATAGGCAGTCATGGCGATAACTGGAGTTTCCGGGCTGGCCTTGCCGATGTGAGCCATCAACTGAAACCCATCCATTCCAGGCATGTTCAGGTCTGTAACGACCAGATCAATTCCTCCAGCATCAATGATCTTGCAAGCTTCAATGCCATTGCCGGCAGTTGTTACTGAAAAATCGTTATTACTGACTTTGAGCATGTCAGCCAGGCTGAGTAGGAAGTTTGTTTCATCATCTACAAGTAGTATCTTTTTCATCAATAAGCCTCAGTTTACGGTGCTTGGGTAGTTTGGGCTGCAGGTCTGGTTGGTAAAAGTAGTCTTCCAAATAAATCTGAAAATGTAAAATGTATTTATCCAAAATATTTATTTAATCACTTTGATGTGAAATACGGTTCGTAGCAGAGCGGTAAGGCAAGTTATTTGCTACTACATTGTTGCAGCACTTACTTGTGCCAAATCGGTGTCGCCATTTATAACTTTAATAATTCCGTCCTGCTTAAGGGTCCGCATGCCAGCCTTTAAGGCGGCAGCTCTAAGTTCCGCGACCGGTGCATTAGCCTCGATTTTCAACTTCAGATCGTCATTGGTGAGCAATAATTCGTGAATCGCCAGACGGCCCTTGTAACCAGATTTGTGACAGTGGGTACAGCCTCGAGGCTTATACAGGGTCATGTCTTCTAAGATTTCCAGAGGTTTGGTTGGATGATCGCCGTACTCTTTCTTGATTATGGCGACCTCCTTTTCAGAGGGCTTGAATTTTTGGCGGCAATGTGGACAAAGCCGTTTGATGAGGCGCTGGGCCAAGACACCAAGCAAAGAATCGGCAAAGTTGAAGGGGTCTATGCCCATCCCCAGCAAACGGGTAACGGTTTCAGGCGCTGAATTGGTATGCAGGGTGGAAAACACCACGTGGCCGGTAAGGGCGGCCTCAATAACTGTTTCAGCGGTCTCCTTGTCACGGGTCTCACCAACCATAATGACGTCAGGGTCAGCACGGAGGAAGGCCCTTAGTACCCTGGCAAAATCAAGCCCGATCTTAGGCAGAACCTGGACCTGTCGGAGTCCGTCCTGAACAATTTCCACTGGATCTTCGGCGGTCCAGATTTTCTTCTCCGGCCGATTGATGTGGCCAAGTGCGGCGTGGAGGGTCGTGGTTTTACCGGATCCGGTCGGTCCCACGACCAGCACTAGGCCATAGGGCCGAGCAATGAGGGTTTTTAAGTTTTCGAGGGTTTCTGGATGTAGCCCCATCTTTTTGAGGGCCATGGCATCGCCACCGGCCAGAATACGCATGACCACATCTTCGTTGCCGCCTACGGTCGGCAGGGTGGCGACACGAAGTTCAATGTTCTTACCGCGCCGGGTCCGGAATTTGATTTTACCGTCCTGGGGTAGTCTTTTTTCAGCGATATCAAGCTTGGCCAGGATTTTGATTCTTGAAACAAGAGCCCGTTTGTAATTATAGGGGATCGTTTGAAAATTGGAACACTCTCCATCAACCCTGAATCTAACCAGAGCCCCTCTTTTGCCGATCTGGGATTCGATGTGAATATCCGAAACCTCGCGGCTATAACCCTCCTCAATGATCCGGTTGCAGACTTTAACGACCACACCTGCTTCAGAAGCATCGGCATCTTCCTCATCCTCATCTTCATACTCATCTTCAACTAATTCAAGTTCTCCGAAGACATCATCGTCGTCATCAAGAACGGAATCTCCCTTGCCGTGGAAATGATCAGTGAATTTATTGATGTCATCGTCGAATGACACAACAAACTCAATAATACTACCCTTGAGCATTGAGCGGAGATTGGCCAGCATTGTTTCATCTTGAGGATCGGAAGCGGCAATCGTGACCTTATTGCCGTCCTGGCTAATAGCGATGCAGTGGTTGGCGCGCCAGAAATTTTCTTTGAGGTTTTGTAAGCACTTGGCCGGCGGGCCAACTTCCAACTCGTTAAATTCTGTAAAACGGCAGCCGTAATATTCTGAAACTGACCAGCCGATATCTTTTTTTTCAATTTCAAGGTCATTAATTAAAATGGTTTCTAATGGTTTATGCCTCTGGTCGGCTAACTGATGGGCCTGGTCGAATTGCTCCTCGGTGAGAAGTTTTTCTTTGAACAGGTAGTAATATTTACCAAATTTGGCGAGCATCTCTGTTATTACGGTCAAGCGTTGCTCGGCATTACGATAATCGGCTTGGACATCGGTAATTGATTTAAGTGCTTTGATTGCCTCCGGCATGTTGCCGAGGGAAGCGTGGATGGAGGCAAGTTGATCGAGGACGTCCAGGCGATCTTCCTGGGATAGGGTTTTATCCTCAAGTGCCATCTTAAGATGCTTTACCCCTTCCTGAGGGTCTTCGTTCGCTATTTCGCATTGGGAAATTTTTGCGTGTACCAACCCGACACGAAACTCCCTATCGAGGAGAACCTGTAATTCATCAATTGCATCAGAGTAGAAACCGGCCTCGATAAGTCCAAGGCAATTATCAAAGCGTTGTTCCGGTTCCAGGCCAATTGGGGCTGCGGCCGTTTCATTAACTTCAGCGGATTCGGTAGCGCTGAGCCTTTTTTCTAGTTGAGCTCTGGCTGGATGGTTGGCGGGAATTTGCTTGAGAATTTCCTTGTAAATTTCTTCGGCATTTTCTCTCAGGCCATGTTGGAGGTAGAGGTCAGCTTCAGCAAGTTTTGACTTTAAATCTGTTTTAGATTGCGGGCTCATAGGTCACGAGAAATTAAGGTTGTCCTCAGACTGAATTAGTAAGAGGGTTGCAAAGAAGCTTGTTTGTGGGCTTAAAATCTGGCGCAGGAGGATTCAGTTGTTAGTCTATTGAAATAATAGGCATTGTACTGCCGTATACAGTAAGAGTTCCGGCAATGTCAGTTTGGGCTGAGCTCCCTGGGACCCATAAGGCCTCTTCGGCAACAGAAATTGCTTCAGTTGGCGAGTCAATCAGATAAATTTTCCCTTTGCCTTCGGAGTACAGAATAACCAGATAAACTTTTTTCTTTGACGAACCCGGGAAAGATGCCGGTGGACGAGCAATTTCCAGCTCCATCTTGTTTAGGGACAAGTTGTCGAGTTCGGCCAGTTCTCCAGTGAAAAGGCCTTGTAACTTAGTCCATGGCATAGATTTAAGTTTTTTAAGGCTGAAAAAAGTCTGATTCTTGAATGAATGAGCTGAGAAAGTGGATTTGCTTTCGAATGCCACTTGTTCTGGGGCAATACCAACCAGTTGTCCTCCCCAAGATGTTTTTAAGAGCCAATCCCAGCGACACTTGGTATCGTGGGCGGCGGCAGACCCTGCAGCATTTGCTGCTGCAGCTGCTGCACTGGGGGAATGTATCGCTGATCCGGATAGGGACATTTTTAACTTAACCAAAGTGTTATGAATTTGCAGGCCAGTGGTCTGCGGGTTATCAGTGGTGTTGTGTTCGATGGACTTTGCCAGACTAATGCATTTGTCGACAATTGATTCAGGGGATGCCACAGCGGAGACTGCTGCAGCAGGGGCTTCTGCGTCTTGTTGGACGGTTGGTTGTATTATGGCCGGATATTCACCGGTAAGGTCAAATTGATGTTGGCTCGGAGTACCTCCGACGGCCACGGTTATGGCGTCAGCTTGCTTTTCCAAGATTTGCCGGATCTTCTTGCTACGGGTAAAGAGTTTCTCGTAACCGGTGGTTTTAGCAAAAAGATTCTCCATCTTACTGATGCGGCTGACACAGACTCTGAGACCCTCAAGTTGAGACCCCAGCCAACTGTTAAGTGTCCCCAAGCCATTGTATGATGAATAGTCGGCAGAGAAATTACTGCTAAGCAGCTTCTGTTGACTAGCTAGTTTGGCTATAAGTTTCTTTGAAGCGGTATGGAGTTTTGCCATGGCTGGTCGACTGGCAAAAAGACTTTCCATCGGCGTTATCAGGTTAATGGTTTTGATTATTGCCGAGTTATATGCTTTAAGCACGTTAACTGTCGCTTCGGCTACTATCCCACCTGGTGACGCCTGTTCCTCATCTGTGTCAAAGCTCATCTCGAGCCCCAAGTCGAATGAAGGCTCCTCTACTGGTTCCGGGATAGATTCAACTGGGGTTGCCGCTTGAAGGTCATCGCTCAAATTCAGGCTTGGGAAACTTGCTGAACTGATTTCGGGATCCAATAATGACTGGAGGTTTGAGAGAGCTGTTGTTAGTAACGTATCGGCGCCAGCTTTCGGGCTTTTACTGCCAGGAGCGGCTTCCCTGATTGCTAAAAAGGCGTTTTTTAGTTGACTGGGAGCGGAGGTGGGGGAACTTTCAGGCGATTCAAACATGGAAGCAAGGACTTTGTCCATTTGTGCCGTTACTCGACCGACTGGGCTTGCTGGTGTCCAACCGTGGGCAGCGACAAGTTTATTCAATACGTCTCTACCTTTTTGGATGTTGTCTTGATTGACCTCCCAGTCAATGGTGAGCAATGTCTCTTCAAGTTCATCAAAAAGATGGTTGCCATTTTTTGGTGCCTGGGGGGCAGATACCGCCTTCGGTTGCTGAGGGACAGGGGCCGCCTTAGGCTTCGGTGGAGCGGGGGCTACCCTGGGTTTCGGTGGAGCGGGGGCTACCCTGGGTTTCGGTGGAGCAGGGGCTACCTTAGGTTTCGGTGGAGCGGGGGCCGCCTTAGGTTTCGGTGGAGCAGGTTGGACTTGGTCCTGTGGTGTGTCGGTATTAGGCTCCATCTCTAAATCCAAATCCAAGGCTGGAGAGGGAGAAGACGTTGTTTCGGGTTTTTTTACCTTATATTGATCAAAGAGACTGTTTGCGGCGGCCTCAATACCCATAAAAAGGTCGTCCTTATCTGTCATTCTCTGGTCTCCATGGTACCGTACTATTCATCATTAAAACTGCACATGCATGTATTTAAGAATTCAGTGTCTTTCATTTGCTTAAAGGTTTTAGTCTACATTGGTCAAAAGGTGTTTTTCTGCCACATATCTAACGGTCTTCTTGGTAATTTCAGAGAGGGTCTCAAAAACGCCTACACCGGTAGTAGCGGTAGCCTCAAAATACGAGGTGTTCAGCTGGGAATTTAAATCCTGTTCTAATTCCTCAATTGACAAAGTAGGTACAGGAGTGTCACAAAGATCTCTCTTGTTGTATTGCAAAACAATGGGCATTTTACTGAGGTCAAGATGGTTTTTTTCGAGATTTCTCCGAAGATCTTCCAGGCCTTCAATGTTTCTTTCCTGGCGAACCTTAAGAGGGTCGGCAACATAGACAAGACCGTCACAACCTTTTAATACCAAGCTACGGGTGGCTTCGTACATGACTTGTCCGGGGACTGTGTATAATTGGATTCTGATGTCGAATCCGGAGATCTTGCCAAGATTAAGTGGCAGAAGGTCGAAGAACAATGTTCGATCGCCTTTGGTGTCAATGGTAAGCATCTTGCCACGATCTTTGTCGTCCATAGCCTTATGGATGTATAGAAGATTGGTGGTCTTACCGCATCTTCCCGGGCCGTAATAAACAACTTTGCAATGGACTTCTTTTTTGCTTAAATCTATGAGAGCCATCTTTATCCTTCAAATATTTGGGCAAGGGTGTCTGCGAGTTCCGCTACCCTGCACCTGATCAAACCGAGTGACACATCATCGCCGAAAATTGTGATTAGAATCAATTCCTCTCCAACTCTGCCGAAGTGAATGTTGCCATTTTTGCCTTTGTGAAACAGCAGGGAAAAATCATCTTCACCGATTAGCTTGGCAATTTGTGAGGTTGCCGCTAAGCTGGCGGCGGCCAGTGCCGCCAGTGAAATGGCATCTATGTCCAAATCTTGCTGCTCATGGCCACAGTTGGCTAAAACGTTGCCGGCGGAATCGATTAGAAGAGCCGTTTTGACACCGGCGTTTATCAGGGAGTTTACGATTAAACTCCCTGCCTTTTCTTGGGATTGGGCGGTAATTACAAAGTCTGCCACGGATATCTCCTCAACAATTTCTAAGGTGAAAAATCATTTTTTAAAAAACCTGACGATAATTGTCGATGTTTAGATTTTAAGGTTAACATCATTTAAAATGACAATCAGACCAGATGCCTTTTGTGCATATGCAAAGTGTGATCGGTTCTGAAAAGCGTGAGAGCAAGTTCTCCGCAAATTCAAACAACCCAAAACAACTTATGTAAATGGACCTTTTCTGAAATTCAAAAATTACCTATGTTGGTTGTATTTGTCAAGTGATATCAAAAAGGTATAACTCAATGGGGAATTGTTGCAATAGTAGTTGTAACCATACATGAGGCCACTGGAATTTTTAAAAATCAGGAGGGAGTTTGGTTCAATCTATAGATTTACTAGCTATCGATAGTCATTTCGGTGCGTTTGCAGCACGTTTGTCTGCGGGTGAGGGCGGGAATGTTTTTCTTGCAGCGGCTCTTGCCAGTATGGCGACAAGGGCTGGTCATGCCTGTTTGGATCTGTCTGCTTGGGCGGCAGGTTCAGTTGTTGCTGCTAATGGTAGTAGCTATAGTTGTCCCGAACTGTCGCCTTGGTTGGCAGAACTAGCGGCCAGTTCCGTAATAGGCGCTGGTCAAGATGTGACTCCGTTGGTGCTTGAAGATGATCGTTTGTATCTGCGCCGTTACTGGGAGTATGAAGATGCTGTTGCCAAATTTGTAATTGGCCGGGGCCAGCACCCTGATGCGGATCTGGCTATGGATTCTCTTGCTGAAGCGATG